>NZ_FMCI01000204.1 GCF_900091845.1 Streptomyces sp. SolWspMP-5a-2 | reverse complement strand
CCGGGCCCGGTCCTGAGCCCGCGATGGCGCCGACCGCGATCCTCCCGGCGATCCCCGAGCCCCGCCGGGGTTCGGCCGCCGACGCCCTGCCCCCGGCCCTCGCCCCGGCGGCACCGGTCGCGCCGAGCCCGGCCGCCCCGACGTCCCGCCAGCCGTCCCGGCAGGCGGCGATGCGCAGGGCCAAGGAGGACAACCGGCGCAAGGTGGCGACCGCGCGCGAGCTGATGGCCCGCCATCTCGCCCAGCGCACCGGCCCCCTCCCGACCATCGCGCCCGCACCGGCCGAGCGAACGGCGACCGGCCAGACGTCCTTCACCACCGCAGCGGCCGGGCAGACGCCCTTCGCCACTCCGGCGACCGGGCAGACGCCCTTCGCGACCCCGGCAGCCGAACAGACGTCCTTCACCACCCCGGCGGTCCCGCAGCCGTCCTTCCAGCCCGTGCCGACCGCCCCGGCCGCGCAGGCGCAGACCCCGCAGACGTCGTTCCCGCAGGGCTTCCAGGACCTCCAGGCGCACCAGGCCGAGCAGCCGCGACAGGCTTACCCGCAGCCCGCGTTCCTCCCCACCGAACCGCAACAGCAGCTCCCGGACACGCCGTTCTACTTCGGCGACTCCCAACAGGCAGACGCGCAGACGTCGTTCGAGACGTCACAGCCGTCGTTCGAGACCGCACCGGCTTCGTTCGCGACCGCGCAACCGTCCTTCGAAACGGCCCGGTCGTCGTTCGAGACCGCCCCGCCCGCCGCCGCACCGTGGACGCAGTCGGCCGAGCAGGCCAGACGGGCCGCCGAGGAGGAGTGGCGGCTGCGCCAGCCGAGCGTCCTGGACACCGGCATCGGCCGACCTGCGGCCGCCGCGGCCCCGGCGCGGGAGGCGGGGACCGCCACCAAGGCGGACCGTGCCGTCGCCTTCGCCCGCGACCAGATCGGCAGGCCCTGCGTGTGGGGCGCGGCGGGGCCGGGCTCCTACGACAACGGGACCCTCGTCCAGGCCGCCTGGCGCAGCGCCGGGGTGGCGCTGCCGAGGCTGGCGCACGAGCAGGCGGGGTCCGGCACGATCGTGCCGCTCGCCGAGGCCAGGCCCGGGGACCTGATCTTCTTCCACGACAACTTCAGCCACGTCGGCCTCTACACCGGCAACGGCCTGATGATCCACGCGCCGGGCCCCGGCGCCGCGATCCGAGAGGAGTCGGCCTTCTACGCCGGGGACTCCGCGCTGCGGATCGCCGTCCGACCCGCCTGAGCCCGGCGGCGGACCCGCCCCCACCAGCCCACCCGTCCCTCCCTCGACACCCACCTACATGAGATACCCATTTGCCTAAAGGCTTTAGGTAGTTTCATAATCGGGGTGCCGAGTGGAAGGACGGTCATGGTGCGTCGCGTGGGACTGACCCCCGAGCGGCTGGCGCTCGCGGGCGCCGAGCTGGCCGACGAGGTCGGATTCGAACAGGTGACTGTCTCCGCGCTGGCCAGGCGGTTCGACGTCAAGGTCGCGAGTCTCTACTCGCATGTGCGCAACTCGCACGATCTCAAGACCAGGATCGCGCTGCTGGTGCTGCGGGAGATGGCCGACCGGGCCGCCGCCGCGCTGGCGGGGCGGGCCGGCAAGGACGCCCTGGTCGCGCTGGCCAACGTCTACCGGGACTACGCCCACGAGCACCCGGGCCGCTACGCGGCGGGCCGTCAGCCGCTCGATCCGGAGACGGCCGCCGCCAGCGCCGGGGTGCGCCACTCCCAGATGACCCGGGCCGTGCTGCGCGGCTACGACCTCGCGGAGCCGGAGCAGACACACGCCGTGCGGCTCCTGGGCAGCACCTTCCACGGGTACGTGAGCCTGGAACTGGCCGGGGGCTTCAGCCACAGCTCCCCCGACTCGCAGGAGAGCTGGACCCGCGTCCTGGACGCCCTCGACGCGCTCCTGCGCTCCTGGCCCGCCGCCCCGCAGGCGCCGTCCGAGCCTTCAGAGCCGTCCTGAACAGCAGGTTGAGAGCATGCACACCACACCGCACGACTGGATCACCACCCCCCTGACCGCCGGATTCCTGCGCGGCGCCCTCGACGTCGAGGAGACCGGGCGCGGCCTGCTGCCGCACCGGCTGCCCGCGCGGGCCCGCGCCCAGTACACCGACCCGCAACTGGCCATGGCCGAGTCGCAGCCCTCCGGAGTGCGGCTGGTCTTCCGCACCCGGGCCACCGCGATCGAGCTGGACACCCTGCCCACCAAGCGCGTCTACGCCGGGGTGCCGCCCCGGCCCGACGGCGTCTACGACCTCGTCGTGGACGGCCGCCCGGCCGGTTCGGGGAGCGTCACCGGCGGGAACACGCTCACCATCGACATGGCGCGGGGCAGCACGGAGCTGACGCCGGGACCGGTCGGCACGCTCCGCTTCACGGGGCTGCCGGAGGCGGAGAAGGACGTCGAGATCTGGCTGCCGCACGACGAGACCACCGAACTCGTCGCGCTGCGCACCGACGCGCCCGTGGGGCCCGCTTCCGACCCCGGCCGCCGCGTCTGGCTGCACCACGGCAGTTCGATCAGCCACGGTTCGTTCGCCGCCACCCCGACGACGACCTGGCCCGCCCTCGCCGCCTCGCTCGGCGGTGTGGAGCTGATCAACCTGGGCCTGGGCGGCAGCGCCCTGCTCGACCCGTTCACCGCGCGCGCCCTGCGGGACACCCCCGCCGACCTGATCAGCGTCAAGATCGGCATCAACCTCGTCAACGCGGACGTGATGCGGCTGCGCGCGTTCACCCCGGCCGTGCACGGGTTCCTGGACACCATCAGGGAGGGGCACCCCGAGACGCCGCTGCTGGTGGTGTCGCCCCTGCTCTGCCCGATCCACGAGGACACCCCGGGGCCCAGCGCGCCGGACTTCAGCCGGATCGCCGACGGGCAGTTGCGGTTCAAGGCGATGGGCGATCCCGCCGAGCGGGCGGCCGGGAAGCTGACGCTCAGGGCGATCCGCGAGGAGCTGGCCGCGATCGTGGAGCGGCGGCGGGCCGACGATCCGCGTCTGCACCACCTCGACGGGCTCGCCCTCTACGGCGAGCGGGACGCGGCCGAACTGCCGCTCCCGGACGACCTGCACCCCGACGCCGCCACCCACCGCCGCGTCGGCGAGCGGTTCGCCGCGCTGGCCTTCGGCGAGGGAGGCGCGTTCGCCGCCTAGGACGACGCGACCTCCGCCCGCGCGAGGACCGGGCCACCTCCACGGACGGACCGCGGCACTCCCCACGGACGGACCGCGGCACCTCCGCGCGCGGGCCGAGCCGCATCCGCCCGCCGGACCGAGCCGCGTCCGCGCACGGGCTGCACCTCTCCCGCTCACGTACGGAGCCGGTCGGCAGCATCACGAGGAGGCCGGAGACAGCACGAGGCCGTCACCCCACCGGGTGGCGGCCTCGCCGCGTCGGGACCCCGGGCGGGCGGGGCCGGATTCCGCCGGTCGAAGCCGGGGACGGGTCGGTGCGGGGCGCTGCGGGTCGGGTCGAGTCGGAGGGGATCGGGCCAGGTCGGGGCCGGGCCGCGCGGGCCGGTGTCGTCACGGCGATTCTCCAGGCACGCCTTGACATACCGGAGAAACGATTCTTAGCTTGGGCGATCATTCAGCTTTGTGAAATTGATTCATGGACGTGAACGGATAGGGGCGGGGATGGACGGAGACGCCTTGGGCGGCCCCCTCGCACTCCCCCACGGCCCGCTCACGTCCGGACCGATCGCGCCCGGACGTCGGCGGCGTCCGGGGACGCTGCCCGACCCCACGCCCGGCCGTCCGGCCCGGCTGGCGCACCCGACCGACCACGGCTTGGAGGCTGTCCGCGCATGAGCACCACCGGTACGAAGATCCGGGAACTGATCGTCACCCCGATCGCGTTCCGTGACCCGCCGCTGCTCAACTCGGGCGGTGTCCACGAGCCGCTCGCCCTGCGCTGCGTCCTCCAACTGCGCCTGGAGGACGGCACGGTGGGCCTCGGCGAGTCCCCCGGTGGCGCGGTGCGGGTGGAGCGGCTCGCCGCCGCCGCGCGGGCCGTCGTCGGCCTGGACGTCTTCGACACGACGGCCGTGGCGGCGGCGATCGACGCGGTCCTGCTGCCGACCGTGCCCAGCTCCCACGAGCGGGGCTGGACGACGTCGGCCGTGGAGGTCGCCTGTCTCGACGCGCAGGGCAAGCTGCTCGGGCGGCCGGTCAGCGACCTGCTCGGCGGGCGGGTCAGGGACCGGGTGCCGTTCGCCGCGTACCTCTTCTACAAGTGGGGTGAACACCCCGCTCTGGACGGGCGCGAGGCGGTCGGCGACGACTGGGGCGAGGCCCTGGACCCGGCCGGGATCGTCGCGCAGGCGCGGCTGATGCAGGAGCGGTACGGGTTCAGGTCCTTCAAGCTGAAGGGCGGTGTCTTCCCGCCGGACGAGGAGATCGCCGCGATCCGCGCGCTCGCCGAGGCGTTCCCGGGACAACCACTGCGCCTGGACCCCAACACCGCCTGGACGGTGCCGACGTCCCGTTACGTGGCCCGCGAACTGGACGGCGTCCTGGAGTACTTGGAGGACCCGACGGCGACGATCGCCGGGATGGCCGAGGTGGCGAAGGACTCGCCGCTGCCGCTGGCCACCAACATGTGCGTGATCGCGTGGGAGCATCTGCGGCCGGCCGTCGAGCAGAACGCCGTCCAGGTGCTGCTGACCGACCACCACTACTGGGGCGGGCTGCGCCGTACCCGTGAACTGGCCGCCGTCTGCGAGGCGTTCGGGATCACGCTGTCCATGCACTCCAACTCGCACCTGGGCATCAGCCTCGCCGCGATGACGCACGTCGCGGCGGCCATCCCCAACCTGGACCACTCCTGCGACACCCACTACCCGTGGAACTCCGCCGACGAGATCGTCCGGCCGGGCGTCCTCGAACTGCGCGACGGCGAGGTGGCGGTGCCGACCGGGCCCGGCCTGGGCGTGGAGCTCGACCACGACGCCCTCGACCGGCTGCACCGGCTCTACCTGGAGTCGGGGATGCGCGGGCGCGACGACTCCGGATACATGCGCCGGGTCAGGCCCGACTACGACCCGCGGCTGCCGCGCTGGTGAGCCGGGGGCGCCGCCGGGGCCGTCCGGGTCAGGCGTCCCGGTAGAGGTCGCCGAGGAGCGCGACGACGGCCCCGGTGGCCGGATGCGGGTCGTCCCGCCACCAGGCGAGGCGGACCTCGACCGGGTCGGCGTCGCGCACCGGCCGGTAGACCAGGCCGGGGCGCGGGTACTGGTGGGCGGTCGACTCCGCCGTCACCCCGACGGCCCGGCCGCTCGCGATCACCGTCAGCCAGTCGTCGACGTCATGGGTCTCCTCGGTCTCCGGGCGGGCGTCCGGCGGCCACAGGTCGGCGGTCGTGGTGCCGGTGCGGCGGTCGATCAGCAGGACCCGGTCGACGAGTTCGGCCAGCCGGACCGAGCGGCGGCGGGCGAGCGGATCGTCCGCGCCCAGCGCGCACAGCCGCCGCTCCCGCCCGACGACGACCTGTTCGAACCGGCGCGGGTCCAACTCCCGCCGGACGACGGCCAGATCGCAACTGCCCTCGGCGAGTCCCGCGGTCGTCGAGTTGACCCGGACCAGGTGCAGGTCGGTCTCCGGGTGGGCCCGCGCCCAGCGGCGCTGGAAGGCCGAGGTGTGGCGGCCCACCGCCGACCAGGCGTAGCCGATCCGCAGCCCGGCGTGGCCCGAGGTGGCCGTGCGCACCAGTCCCTCGACCTCGCCGAGGACGCGGCGGGCCTGCGCCAGCACCCGCAGTCCGGTCGGGGTCGGCGCCACCTCGCGCGAGGTGCGGCGCAGCAGCTTCACCCCCAGGGCGCGTTCGAGGGAGGCCAGGGTGCGGGAGACCGCGGCCTGGGAGACACCGAGGGCGATCGCCGCGTCGGTGAACCCGCCCTCGTCGACGATGGCCACGAGAGCGCGCAGCTGCCGGAGCTCGACATCCATGACTCCAGCGTATAGATCGTGGCCGCAGCGCATTTTGCCGGGGGAATCCGGCGGCGCACGATCGGGCCATGCGCCCCGTGTCCGCACCCTCAGCCACCGATCCCGTCACCCTGCCCGCCCCGGCGCCCGCCGCCTCACGGCACCGGCTGCTCGGGGTGGCCACCATGGTCGGCTCCGGCCTCGCCAACCAGACCGGCGCCGCGGTCGGCTCGCTCGCCTTCCCCGTCATCGGCCCGGTCGGGGTCGTCGCGGTCCGCCAGTACGTCGCCGCGGCGGTCCTGCTGGCCGTCGGACGCCCCCGGCCGCGCTCGTTCACCCGCCGCCAGTGGTGGCCGGTACTCGCCCTGGGGGCCGTCTTCGGCACCATGAACCTGTCGCTGTACACGGCCGTCGACCGGATCGGCCTGGGGCTCGCGGTCACCCTGGAGTTCCTCGGCCCGCTGGCCATCGCGCTGGCCGCCGTCCGGCGCCGGGTGGACGCCTGCTGCGCGGTGATCGCGGCGGCCGGGGTGGTCACGCTGCTGCGCCCGCGTCCCTCCACGGACTACGCCGGGATGGCGCTGGGGCTGGTCGCCGCCGGATGCTGGGCGGCGTACATCCTGCTGAACCGGACGGTCGGCCGCCGGATACCCGGCGCGCAGGGGTCGGCCGCGGCGGCGGCCGTCTCGGCGCTGACGTTCCTGCCCGTCGGGGTCGTGGTGGTGCTCACCCGGACGCCGACCTGGCAGGCGGTGGGGTGCGCGGTGGTCGCGGGTGTCCTCTCGTCGGCGGTGCCCTACCTCGCCGACCTGGTCACCCTGCGCCATGTTCCGGCGCAAGCTTTCGGCCTCTTCATGAGCGTCAACCCGGTCCTCGCGGCGGTCGTGGGGTGGGTCGGACTCGGGCAGCGGCTCGGCTGGACGGAGTGCGCGGGCATCGGCGCGATCGTGGCGGCGAACACCCTCAGCATGGCCACCCGCGGGCGTTGGGACCGGGGCGGCGGGGGCGGGGCTAAAACCGGGCAGTGACCAGGGGTGGACCGGCCGCGGTGGCCCGTCAGCGCCCTTGAGCCGGTCACGTCACGACCGTAATCTTGAGGTGAGACAAAGTCATATTCACCTCCGGAGGCCGCACGTGAGCGAACCCACCACGGACCCCGCCGGGGTCGCCGCACCGCGTCGCGCGCCCCGGCCGGCGTGCGGCGGTGCTCAGTGGGCGCGGGTGCTGGAGGCGGCGGAGCGGGTCCTGGTGGCGGAGGGCACGCAGGCGCTCACGACGCGCCGGGTCGCCGCCGAGGCGGGGGTGCCGGCCGGGTCCCTGGACGAGGACCTGCCCGACCGGGACGCCCTCATCGACGCGCTGGCCGCCGGGTACTTCGCCAGGCTGGAGACGGTGATGGACCTGCTGGTCCACGAGGCGTCCGCGCGGCGGTGGGACGATCCGGTCGGCGTCGTCCTCGACACGTACGCGGACCTCTACCGCACCGAACACGGCTTCCGTGCGCTGTGGTTCGGCGGCGGACTGACCACGTGGACGCGGGCGGCGGACCGCGAGCACAAGGAACGGATGGCCGACGGCGTCGCCCGTGTCCTGCTCGCGCTCGGGGTCGCCCGGGACGACGAGTCGCTCGCCCGCGCCTGCCGGGCGGCCGTCCTGGCGGCGGACGCGCTGGCGCAGGAGGCGTTCCGCCGCACCCCCGAGGGCGACGCGGACCTCCTGGACGAGGCGAAGGTCATGATGCGCGGCTACCTGAGCGCCGTCGCGGCACGCTACCCCAACGGCTTCCCTGCGGAAGTGGGCTGAGCCCCCACACGGTTTCCGGCGGAGGCGGGTTGCGCTCCCACGCGGTTTCCGGCGGAGATGGGCTGAGCCCCACGCGGTTTCCGGCGTAGGCGGGCTGCGCCCCCACACGGTTTCCGGCGGAGATGGGCTGTGCCCCACGCGGTTTCCGGCGGAGGCGGGCTGCGCCGGACACTCCGCGAACCGGTCTCGGGAAGCTCTCGCCCGAGCCCGCACGCGGGCATCGAGGGGCTGAGCTATTCCCTCAACGTGCGCTGCGGGCAACGGTGTTGAGGTGACCGACCGCACACGGACGCCCAGGCGCAGACGCCCGGCCCACCGCCCCGCCCCCCACCTCGCCGAAACGACGAAGCCGGTGCCCGCGACGGTGAAGTCGACGCGGGCACCGGCGGTCGGTCACGCGCGGTTGCTCCGGGCGCGGGACGCCAGGTAGACCGCACCGGCGCCGACGGCCAGGGCGGCGACCGCGCCACCGGCGATCAGGCCGGTGGAGGAGTTCGCGCCGGTCTCGGCGAGCGGCGTGGCGCTGTCCGTGGGCGAGGGCGCCGGGGAGACTGGCGGCTTCGACGCCAGCGGCGGCACGTCGGAGGTGGTGGGCGGGGTGGCCGTGGAGGCGGGCGGCTTGCTCGCCTCGACCGGGGGCTTGCTCTCCTGCTGCGGAGCGCTCTCCTCCGGGGCGGTGGGGGTGGCCGGGGTGCTCGGCGTGGCCTCGCCCGGCGTCGGGGTGGGCGACTCGGGCGCGGCGGGCTCGCACGCCTTGTCGCCACCGTTCCAGGCGGCGATGAGGTGGTACGGCGTCATGACCCCGGACGGCTGGTCGGGCAGCGCGCCGTGGCCCTCGCCGGTCTTGCCGTCGTACGTGACGTCGTCGCCGTACAGGTCGATCTGGCCGTAGCAGTCGGGGGACTTGACGGTCAGCTTCTGCCAGGTCCGCCCGGCGTCGCCGGAACCGGCCACGTCCTTGGCGTCCAGGTAGACGGTGCTCTTGTCGACGAGGGCCTGGCGGCCGGACGAGAGCCAGTCGGGGCCCTCGGTGGTGTACTCGGCGAGCGAGACGGGGTAGGTGCAGCCGTCGCCGACCTTCTGGTCGGGCGCGAGGCGGACCTCGACGGTGCCGGGGACGCTCGTCCACTGGTGGAAGCCGCCCTGCGAGGTCCAGTCGGGGCCGATGGTCTTGCCGTCGGTGTCGACCAGGCGGTACTGGACGGTGGCGGACCGGCAGCCGCCGTCGGACAGGGCGCTCGCCGTGCCCGCCGCGAGGACGGGCAGGGCGCCCGCGGCGAACGCGGTCGCGGCGAGGGCGTACAGGGTTCGGGAACGTTGCCTACGAGACAAAGTCGGGCCTCTGTGCAATCGGGAGGTGGGGGAGGTGGCAGCGGGCGCGGAACCGCGGCGGGCCGGGACGACCGCGGGCACACGGAACCAAGCCGCTGACTCGCTCCGGTCACGTCGAACGCGATGACGAAGCGAGCTGAATTCTTGTCACCTTCCACAACTCCCGTCAATTCTGCACCAGTTGAGCACACGGAAAGGACGTGTGTGGTCAACGGGGCGACGGAAGAGGGGTTTTGTCAGCCGACGTCCGACTACCGCTCGCCGGTCGGCGACGGCACGTCCAGTTCGGCGGGGCGCAACCGGTAGACCTGGAGCCGCAGGTCGTAGTACTTGTCGGTCTCCCCGACCCACTCCATCCCCACCCGCCGCGCGGTCGCGGCACCCCGCTCGTTGCGGGGCCGCACGACGGCGAAGATCTCGTCGACGCCGGACGCGAAGGCGTAGTGGGCGACCGCGTGCCCGGCCTCCGCGGCCAGTCCGCTCCCCCACGCCCCGGGGGCGAGCTGCCAGCCGATCTCCAGGTCCCGGCGCTCGGGCGGCAGCGGCAGCAGCGCGGTCCCGCCGACCACGGCTCCGTCGTCGCGCCGCTCGATCGCCCACCGTCCCTGCGGGGCGTCCAGGCTCGCCCCGGCGGAGATCCAGCGCTCGATCAGCTCCCGCATGGCCGTCACGTCCGACACCCGTTCGAGCGCGGGGGCCAGCCAGCGGGAGACGTCCGCGACGCCGTAGACGCCGAGTGCGGCCCGCGCGTCCCCGGGGACCCACGGCCGCAGCACCAGGCGGGGCGTGGTGATCCGCGTTCCCTCGATGACGACCCGGTGCTCACGTTCGGCCATACCGGAGACGCTACCAACGGCGTCCCCATCCGGCGCGGCGGAAGACGGCTCCCGCAGCCCGCCCGACATTGACGCGCCCCGCACCTTTCCCTACTTTCTGAGAGCGCTCTCACATTCTCCGCCCGTGCGCCGCCCGTACGCCGCACCACGCGCAAGCCCGCCCCACCCCCGCACCCCCGCATCCGTCCCCCACGGCTCGGCCTCACCCCCCAACCCCCACCTCGCCCCATCACGGCACGGCCACCCCCACCCCCGCACGCCCTTCACCGCCGTCCCCCGACGGTGTCCCGCCACGGCGACGGGCACCGCCGGGGGGCCGTGGCCGGGGCGTCGGACGACAGGAAGGTCCCATGACCCCCACCCCTCGCCCGCTGTCGCGCCCGCTGCTGCGGATCGCGGCGCTCCTTCCGACGCTCTCCGCGCTCGTCGTCCCGCTCACCGGCCCGGCGTCCGCCACCACCTCACCTCCCGCTACCGCCACCACCTCCGCTACCGCCTCCGCGCCCGCTGCCGCCTCCGCGGCCGCCGCGATCTGCAACAAGTACTGCGACGCCCGCGACCCCGCGCTCTCCCCCGGCGACCGCTCGCCCGTCTCGACCAGCCTCTTCTCCCGTTCGATCGCCCTGCACTTCGACGACACGGACGCGATGGGCTGGGCGTCGATCGACAACGGCAACCCCGGTGACGAGGTGTGGCTCGACCGCTCCTTCGACGGCGGCCGGAGCTGGGCCTCGGGGAGCAGGCTCGGCGACGCCACCGTGCCGTCCGGCGCGCGCGCCCGGCGGACCCAGATGTACAACGTCGACGACTGGAACAACCTCGGCGTCGGCGCCCTGCGCGCCTGCGGCAAGGCGGGCGACCGGACCGACATCGCCTGCACCCCGTGGGCCCGCACCACCTGGAACGCGGGCGAGCGCAGGACGGCCGCCGCGACCGGTCTGATGACCCTGTACAACAACGGCACCGGCCTCTTCGACACCACCGGCTGGTGGAACAGCGCGAACGCCCTCACCGCCGTCATCGACAACATCCGGGTGACCGGGATGGGCAGCTACCGGTACGCGATCGCCCGCACCTACGACCTCAACGTCAACGCCAGGGGCGGCCAGTTCCGCAACGAGTACCTGGACGACACCGGCTGGTGGGGCCTGGCCTGGATCGCCGCCTACGACCTGACCGGCGACAGCCGCTACCTCGCCACGGCCCGTGCGGACGCCGACCACATGGCCGCCTACTGGGACGCGACCTGCGGCGGCGGGGTGTGGTGGAGCACCGCGCGGACCTACAAGAACGCCATCGCCAACTCCCTCTACATCCAGCTCAGTTCGGCTCTCCACAACCGCATCCCGGGTGACACCGTCTATCTGGGGCGGGCCCGCGCGGGCTGGTCCTGGTTCCAGGGCACCGGCATGGTCAACGGCTCGAACCTGGTCAACGACGGCATCGACCTGTCGACCTGCCGCACCAACGGCGCCACCGTCTGGTCCTACAACCAGGGAGTGCTGCTCGGCGGTCTGGCCGAGCTGTACCGGGCCGGCGGCGACAGCGCGGTCCTCACCGCCGCGCGCCGGATCGCGGACGCGGCGACCACGACCGGGCAACTGCACACCGCGGACGGCATCCTGCGCGATCCGTGCGAGGGCGGGGACTGCGGCGCCGACGGGCCGTCCTTCAAGGGCGCCCATGTGCGCGGTCTCGCCCGGCTCAACTCCGTGCTGTCCGACCACCCTTACACCGGCTACCTGCGCAACCAGGCCGCCCGCGCCCAGGCGAGCGACCGCAACGCGCTCGACCAGTACGGGCTGCGCTGGTACGGGCCGCTCGACACGGTGGACGCGGCCCGGCAGCAGTCCGCCCTCGACCTGATGAACGCGGCCTCATGACACCCCGACAACGTTGTCCGAAGCCGGACCCCGCGCGGGCCCCCCGTATCCCCCGCCGCCGGGTCCCCCGTCCCACGGAAGGCGCGACACCGTGCTGAGACTCCCCTCCCCCCGCGTCCTCGTCCTGCCCATCGCGCGGCGGGTCGTGCGCCACCTCGTGACCGCGGGCGTGGTCTCGGCGCTGGCCGCCGTGACGCTCGCCACCGGGGCGCCGCCCTCCCGGGCGACCGCCGACGACTGGACCCCCAGACCCGCGCCGATGACGACCCCGTGGACCGACCAGGTCTCCGTGGACCATCCGCTGCCCGACTACCCGCGCCCCCAGCTCACCCGCCCCGACTGGGCCAATCTCAACGGGATATGGGAGTTCGCGGTCACCTCCCGCACCGCCGCGCAGCCTGCCGTCTTCGGCGAGCGCATCCGGGTCCCGTTCGCCCCGGAGTCGGCGCTCTCCGGCATCCAGCGCAAGATCACCGCGGACCAACGGCTGTGGTACAAGCGGACGTTCACCGTGCCGTCCGACTGGTCGGGCCGCCGGGTCCAGCTCAACTTCGGTGCCGCCGACGGCGAGACGTCGGTCTGGGTCAACGGACAGCAGGCGGGCGCCGTCCACCGGGGCGGCTACGACGCCTTCTCCTACGACATCACACCGCTGCTGAACGGCGGCACCAACACCGTCGTCGTCTCCGCGTACGACCCGACGGAGTCCGGCGGGCAGGCCATCGGCAAGCAGCGCGTCCAGGACGTCGTCCCGCACGCCGGGCACAGCATCGTCTACACCGCCGTGTCGGGCATCTGGCAGACGGTCTGGCTGGAGCCGACGGCCGCGGCCCACCTCACCCGCCTCGACATGGTCCCGGACCTGGCCGCCGGCACGCTGCGGGTGACCGCGCGCGGGGCCGGGGCGGACGGCGCGCCCGTCGAGGTCACCGTCTCCAGCGGCGGCACCCCGGTCGGCAGCGCGGTCGGCGCCGTCGGCACCGAGTTCGCGGTGCGGGTGCCCGACGCGCACCTGTGGACGCCGGACGACCCGTTCCTGTACGACGTCACGGCCCGGCTCACGGCGTCCCCCGGCGCCGACCGGGTCGCGGGCTACACGGGCATGCGCTCGATCGCCGTCGCAGAGGTGGACGGGGTGCGGCGGCCCGTGCTCAACGGCTCGTTCGTCTTCCAGAGCGGCACCCTGGACCAGGGGTACTGGCCCGACGGCCTCTACACCGCGCCCACCGACGAGGCCCTCCGCCACGACCTGGTCGCGCACAAGGACCTCGGGTTCAACATGGTCCGCAAGCACATCAAGGTGGAACCGCAGCGCTGGTTCTACTGGGCGGACCGGCTCGGCCTGCTGGTGTGGCAGGACATGCCGTCGATGGACAGCGGCAAGACGCCCGACAGCGCGGCCCGCGCCCAGTGGGAGACCGAGTACCGGGCCGTCATCGACCAGCACCGCAGCTCGCCCGCGCTGATCCAGTGGGTCGACCAGAACGAGGGCTGGGGCCAGTACGACCAGGCCCGCGTCGCCGACATGGTGAAGGCGTACGACCCGTCGCGGCTCGTCGACAACATGAGCGGCGTCAACTGCTGCGGGGCGCGCGACGGCGGCAACGGCGACGTCGTCGATAACCACAACTACGTCGGCCCCGGCAACACTCCGGCCGAACCGGCGCGCGCCTCCGTGCTGGGCGAGTACGGCGGCCTCGGCTTCCGGGAGAGCGGCCACGAGTGGTTCCCCGGCGGCGGGTTCAGCTACGAGGACCAGCCGACCCGGGCCGCGCTCAACGACCGGCTGGTCGGGCTGCTCGACGCGATGCGGGAGAACTCCCTTCCCGCGGGCGGCCTTTCGGCGTCCGTGTACACGCAGATCACCGACGTCGAGAACGAGACCAACGGTCTGCTCAGCTACGACCGGCAGGTCGTCAAGGTCGACGCGGCCCGGGTCAGGGCCGCCAACCGGGCGCTGATCGACGCGTCCCGCACGGCGGGCCCGCGGGTCGAACTGCCGGTGGAGCGGTACGTGTCGATCCGGGTGACCACGCCCGGCTACACCGACCGGTACGTCCGCCACTACGACGGGCTCGGCGCCACCGAGGTCGTCACCTCCGGCAGCACCGCCCTGCTGAAGCAGGACGCCACCTGGAAGGTCCGGCCGGGCCTCGCCAACCGGCTCTGCTACAGCTTCGAGTCCCGCAACTACCCGGGCGAGTACCTGCGCCACCGGGAGTTCCGGGTGCGGCGGGAGGCGCCCGACGGCTCCGCCGTGGCCCGGGAGGACGCGACCTGGTGCCCGGTGCGCGGCAGCGGCGGCGTCCGGCTGTCGGCGGCCGGTTTCCCCGGCCAGTACCTGCGCCACGTCAACGCCGAACTCTGGCTGGCGCGCGACGGCGGCCCGCACGCGTGGGACGCCCCGGCGTCCTTCACCGCGGACACCACCTGGGCGATCGAGGCGCCCTGGGCCCCGTGAGTCCGGTCCCGGCCCGCGCGCCGGGACGCCCGCACCACCGCTGACGCCACCCGCGTCGCACCCCGGCGGCCGTCCCTCCCGTCCCCGGCGACGGCCGCCGGTCCTCTGTCCGTGCACGGCCCTGACGAAAGGGCGTGGTACGTCATGACAGTCCGGACCCCTCGCATCCTCGGCATGCTGCTGGCGGCGGCGCTGGCCCTCGCCGGTCTCGTCGCCCTCCCGGCCCCGGCCCGCGCCGCGACGCCGGTCTGCGCGCTCTCCTGCGACACCCTCGACCCCTCGAAGGCGCGCCAGGAGACCTTCCCGGTGCCCGACAGGACCGTCAACGGTCGTCTCCTGCGGCTGCACGTCTCCGACCCAGACGACATGGCCTGGGCGAGCGTCGACAAGGGCTCGACCGGCGACGCCGTCTGGCTCGACCGCTCCTGGGACCGCGGCGCGAGCTGGGAGCCGCTGCTGGGCAAGGCGAGCGTCCCCGCCTCCTGGACCGGCACCCGCACCCTCATGTACAACCTCACCGACCCGCAGAACCACCGGCGCGGCTGGGTCCGTGCCTGCGCCGACGCGGCGGGCGTCGGCTGCACCGACTGGGTCTACCCGGCGGTGTGCGACGGCTCGTTCTGCGACGGCGCCGACCCGGCGACCGCCGCGGGCGACGACACCCCGGTGCCGTCGACGACCCTCTTCGGGCGGACCATCAGCCTGCACGTGGACCAGCGCGACGCGGTCGCCTGGGGCGTCGTCTCGGGCGGCGGCGCGGGCGACGAGATATGGCTCGACCGCTCCTGGGACGAGGGCGCGAGCTGGCCCGAGGGTTCCTCGCTCGGCCGGACCAGCGTGCCGCAGGGCGCGACGACGACCAGGACGGCGCTGTTCGCCACCCGCGACCCGCGCGGCCTGCTGTTCGGCGGCGCGGTGCGCGCCTGCGGCCGTGAGTCCGCGCACCAGGAGGGCAGTTGCACCGCCTGGGTGCGGCCCGCACCGACCCGGGCGCGGGCGGCGGCGGACGCCCTGATGGCGTCCTACAACCCGTACGAGGGCTGGTGGCGCAGCAGTTGGTGGAACTCGGCCGCGACCCTCACCGCCCTCGTCGACTTCGCCCGGCGCACCGGACGTCACGACTACGACTGGGCCGTCGCCCGCACCTTCGAGCAGAACCGGGGTGTCTTCCCGGCGGGCGCGCGCAGCGGGGACGCGGTGGAGGGGCACTTCATCAGCCGCGCCATCGACGACGCGGAGTGGTGGGCGGTGGCGTGGCTGGCCGCCTACGACGCCACGCGCGAGCAGCGGTACCTGGACGAGGCGGTCACCATCACCGAGTACGTGCGCGGGTACTGGGACACCGGGACCTGCGGCGGCGGTGTGTGGTGGGACCGGGAGCGGACCTACAAGAACGCGGTGACCAACGGTCTCTACGTGTGGCTGACGACGTCGCTGCACCAGCGGATCGCGGGCGACACGGTGTGGGGCGGCCGGGCGGTCGCGGCGGGCGACTGGTACCTGGGCAGCGGGTTGATCGGCTCGTCGGGTCTGGTGAACGACGGGTTGACCGGGGGCTGCGCCAACAACGGTCAGACGGTGTGGAGTTACAACCAGGGGCTGGCCGTGGGGGCGTTCACCGAGCTGTGGCGCTCGACCGGTCAGAGCCGGTACCTGGACACCGCGCGGCGGTTGGCCGACGCGGCGCTCGCGGCGCCGTCGCTGACCCGTGACGGGGTGCTGACGGAGTCCTGCGACACGGGCAGCGCGCGGTGCGACGACAACCAGAAGCAGTTCAAGGGCGTCTTCGCGCGGCATCTGGCGGACCTCGCGGACGCCACCGGTTCGGCCGTCTACACGGCGTTCCTGAAGCGGCAGGCGGACTCGGTCTGGGCCACCGACCGCGACGCCCTGAACCGGCTCGGCCAGCGCTGGGCGGGCGCGGCCCCGAACCAGCAGGACTGGCGCACCCAGGCGTCGGCGCTCGGGGCCCTGACGGCGGCGGACGGCCGGTGACCCGGGCCCGCTGAGGCGGACGGCGGCACCGCGCGCCCCGGGGCCCTCTCCCCCTGGGGTGCGCGGGCGGGCAGCGGTGGCGGACGCACCGTAACCTGGCGGGCGGCCCCGCGCGCGACGGCGGACAATGGAGTGCGGAGCGCGCGTCGGCCGTGACGGCCGGGGCGGGAACGCGGTGCGGACGGTGCGTTGTGCCGGGTCGCGCCGGACGGCCGGAACTCCGTCCGGACACCGGGCACGGGCCCCGTCACGGGCACGTCCCGGACACGGACGCCGCACGGGACTCCGGGCACCACCCGCGGCTTCGGGCGGCGCCCGGGGCTCCGGGCGGGGCTCGGGACTCCGGGCAACCGCCCGGGACTTGGGTCGTCGCCTGCGGCTTCGGGCGCCGTCCGGGGCCCGGGAGGCGGGGGCCGTCGTCCGGCTTCCGCCGCCGCGCGATCCGCAGGCCAGAACCTCAGGAGGGGAAGCGTGACCGAGACAAGCGACACCCGATCATCCGACGCCGCGGAGCACGAGGAGCCACGGAGCGGGCTGCGGCGCGCGATGCGCTACCTCCCGCTGGTCGCGCCGGTGCTGCTGTGGGCCGTGCCGTGCTGGGTGCTCCTGCACGCAGGTCAGCACTGGCCGCTCCCGGTCGCGCTGATCGGCACCGCCCTGGCCCTCGCCGGTCTGATCGGCATGCCGCTGGCGATGGCGCGGGGCCACGGACGGCGCCAGCGGGACGGCGCGGCGATCGTCGGGGACACGCTGCTGGGCGGCGTCTGGATCCTGTTCACCTGGTCCGTGCTGCTCGGGGTCCTGCTGCGGGCGGCCCTTGCCCTGGCGGGCGTCGGGGACGGCCAGGACCGGGCCCGCGTCGTCACCTGGGCCGTCCTCGCGGTGACCGCCGTACTGCTGGTGTGGGGGTACGCGGAGGCGCGGCGGGTGCCCCGCGTGCGGCGGCTCGACGTCGAACTCCCGCGCCTGGGGGCCGGGTTGGACGGCACCCGGGTCGCCCTGATCACCGACACCCACTACGGTCCGCTCGACCGGGCCCGCTGGTCGGAGAAGGTCTGCGCGACGGTGAACACCCTGGAGGCCGACCTGGTCTGCCACACCGGTGACATCGCGGACGGCACCGCCGAGCGGCGACGCGCCCAGGCCGCCCCGCTGGGCACCGTGCGCGCGACCCGGGCCCGGGTCTACGTCACCGGCAACCACGAGTACTACAGCGAGGCCCAGGGCTGGGTCGACCTGATGGACGAGCTGGGCTGGGAGCCGCTGCGCAACCGGCACCTGCTGCTGGAGCGCGGCGGCGACACCCTGGTGGTCGCCGGTGTCGACGACGTCACGGCCGAGGCGTCCGGGCTCGCGGGCCACGGCGCCCACCTCGCCGGGGCCCTCCGGGGCGCCGACGCCGACCTGCCGGTGCTGCTCCTCGCCCACCAGCCCGCGTTCGTCGACCGCGCGGCGGCCCACGGCGTCGACCTCCAGCTCTCCGGGCACACCCACGGCGGCCAGATCTGGCCCTTCCACCACCTGGTCCGCCTCGACCAGCCCGCCCTCGCCGGTCTCAGCCGCCACGGCGCCCGCACCCTCCTCTACACCAGCCGCGGCACCGGCTTCTGGGGGCCGCCCTTCCGGGTCTTCGCCCCCAGCGAGATCACGCTGCTGGTGCTGAGGTCCCCGCGGGGAGCCGCCTCGGAGTGAGGGGCGGGCGCGCGCGGCACCCGGCGGTCAGGCGGCTCCGGCCAGCTCGGAGCCGGTGCCGGTCAGCTCGGCGGTGCGGGCCCACAGCTCCTGGGCGGTCCGGGTGTCGAGCGCGGCACGGGACGCCCGGCCCGGCTTCGGGTTGCCCTTGACGGCGGCCGGGCCGTCGGGTCCCACGTAGGAGTTGCCGGGGATGTCCTGGGTCGCGGCGAACAGCGTCGGCAGGGCGCCGTGCTCGGCGTCGTTGAGCAGGAACTTCATGGTCGAGAACAGCATCCGGCCGGAGAGGGTGTGGCTGACCAGGTTCGTCGAGGCGATGCCGGGGTGGGCGACGACGGACCTGACCGCGCTGCCGGAGGCGGTGAGACGCCGCTGAAGCTCGGTGGAGAAGAGGGCGACGTACAGCTTGGAGTCGCAGTAGGCGTTCAGGGCGCGGTAGCGCCGGTTCTGCCCGGTGAGGTCGTCCAGGTGCGTCCTGCCCAGCCGGTGCAGCTGCGAGGAGACGGAGACGACGCGGTCCGTGATGTGCGGCAGGAGCAGGTTGGTCAGCGCGAACGGTCCGACGTAGTTGGTCGCGAGCTGCGTGTCGAACCCCTCGGGGGTCCGGGCCAGCGGCACGTTCATGATCCCCGCGTTGTTGATCAGGACGTCGATGGGGTCCGTCCACCCGCTCGCGAACCGCCGGACCGAGGCGAGGTCGCAGACGTCCAGCTCACGCACCTCGGTCCGCCCCGGGATCGCGGCGGCGACCTGCCGTCCCTTCTTCACCGTCCGGACGGCGAGGACGACGCGCGCGCCCACCCGGGCGAGTTCGCGCGCGGTGATCAGGCCGATGCCGCCCGACGCCCCGGTGATCACCACGGTGCGCCCCGTCAGGTCGGGCAGCTCGGCGTGCGTCCATTTCGTCACGGCCATCTCCATCTCCTCGGCGGGCCGGTCGGGTGGGCCGCGCTCGCGTCCGCGGCCTCCGGGCCCTCGGCCCCCAGTCGATCAGTCCGCACGGCACGTCACAAGGGCTCCCTTGGCCACGGAGAACCCCGGGGCGGACCGGGCCCGGGGCGACCGCGCGCTCACCCCAGGAAACTCACCCGCACCTGGCGCCGGGGGTTGTCGCGGTTGGTGTCCAACAAACTCCGTTAAGACGTCATCTCATTTGGATCGGTAGTCTGTCGGCCGTGGTTTCGATCGTTGAGCGGCTGATGCCGGATGAGTTGTGGGAGCTGTTCCAGCGGGTGGTTCCGGAGCCTCCGTCGCGGCCTCAGGGTGGTGGCCGGCGCCGGCATGGTGACCGGGAGGTGCTGGCTGCGATCGTGTTCGTGGCCACGTCGGGCTGCACGTGCCAGCAGTTGCCGTCCGCATCGTTCGGGCCGTCGGGAGCGACGGCCCACGGCGCTTTGCCGAGTGGTCGAAGGCCCGGGTGTGGGCCAAGCTTCATCGCCTGGTGCTCGACGAGCTCGGCTCCCGAGGGGAACTGGACTGGTCCCGCTGCGCGATCGACTCGGTGAACATGCGGGCCCTGAAAAGGGGGAGCTGACAGGTCCGAATCCTGTGGACCGGGGCAAGTACGGCTCGAAGATCCACCTGATCACCGAACGGACCGGTCCGCCCCTGTCCGCCGGAATCTCAGGCGCGAACCTGCACGACAACCAGGCGCTGATCCCGCTGGTGAAGGAGATACCGCCGATCCGCTCCCGGCGCGGGCCCCGGCGGCGCAGACCGGCAAAGCTCCACGCGGACAAGGGATACGACTACAACCACCTGCGGCGATGGTTACGCGGGCGCGGCATCAGGCACCGCATCGCCCGCAAGTGCATCGAGTCCTCAACCCGCCTGGGCCGTCACCGCTGGACGATAGAACGCACGATGTCCTGGCTCGCCCGATGCCGCCGGCTGCACCGCCGCTATGAGCGCAAAGCCGAGCACTTCCTTGCCTTCACCAGCATCGCCTGCACCCTCATCTGCTATCGCAGACTCACCAAATGAGACGACGTCTAAGGCAACCCCAGGGTATCCGGATCCCACGTGGACCTGATCAGTACCGTGGCTGCCCTCGACCGCGAGGACCTCGGCAGGCGCGCGGCACGGGGAAGAAGCAATAGCGACCCATCGGGCAGCCCGCGCGGTCAGCCAACTACCCATGTGAGCGACGGCTTGGCTCTAAGCTGTGTTCGCAATCTATCGAGGGGGCCGCAATGGCAGATCAGGTGGTGTCGTACGCGCTGGACGACGAGACGGTCGTCCGGTTCGAGATCGAGCCGACAGACGAGTTCCACCAGGTCAGCGCCGCAGAGATCGTGGGCCAGGTCCGCGAAGCGGTAAGGCCGGCTGTGGAAGCCGCCCGGACAGTACTCGACCAGGCTGTGGCGCTCCGGCCTGCGGAGGTCCAGGTGAAATTCGGTATCAAGGTCAGTGGGACGGCCAACTGGCTCGTGGCCAAGGCTTCGACGGACGCGAACTTCGAGGTGTCCATGGTTTGGCGACCCGCGGCGGCGGACGGGACCTGAGCCTCGATGAACGCCGCTGTCGGTTCGGGCCCGCGCCCGGGCGCCGATGCCTGGGTAGCCGCAGTACACGGCACGGAGCACGACGAAAAGGCCCTGGGATCCGGCTTCCTCATAGACGACCATCGGGTGCTTACCTGCGCGCATGTCGCATGCCCAACGTGGGAAAGAGCGCGGGAGCTGTGGGTGGCCTTCCCCAAGTCGGACCAGTTCATGGACCGGCGCTTCCGGGTACGAGATGTGTTCGCGCCTAAAGCTCCAGCGAAGCACCGCTCGCAGGACGTGGCTGTGCTCGTGCTCTCGGAGCCGGTCTCCGGTGAGCTGGCAGGGCGACTGCGGCGGCCGACGCCTTCCGCCCTCGTAGGTGACGCGTGGTGGGCATTTGGGTTCCCCGACGGCGACCTATTCGGCAATTCGTCGGACGGGACGGTCGGCGAGGCACTCGCCTACGGGTGGGTGCGACTCGACACAGCATCGCGTTATCCCGTCAAGCCCGGCTATAGCGGTGCCGCATTGTGGTCATCGACGTACCAGGCGATCGTGGGTCTTGTCGGGCAAGCCAGCGGCTCAGGTGACGCCCGAGCCTTTACGCTCTATCAGGCTGATAGGTGTCTGCCCGAACAAAAGATCGCGCTGCTCGCCGACTGGTCGGCCGAGGCAGCAGGCGAGACAGCGCTCGCGGCGTGGGGCTGGACGCTGGACGACGATCCGGAAGCTGGCCGGCACTGGAAGCCGCGCGCCCGTGGCGTGAGCACCGACTCCGAAAAGGGCTTCCGATTTCGAGGCCGCACCGCAGCGCTCGCCGAGATCATCGGCTGGATGACCTGCGTCACCGCACCGCGGAAAGTCTTGATGGTGACCGGGTCACCCGGCGTGGGCAAGTCCGCAGTGCTCGGGCGCGTGGTCACCTCAGCAGATTTCGGTATAGCCGCGTCACTCCCGGCGGATGACGACGCCTTGCGTGCCCCCCTCGGTGCGGTCTCCTGCGCCGTTCACGCCAAGGGAAAGACCGCTCTCGAGGTAGCCGAGGAGATCGCCGCTGCGGCCTCGGCCGCGCCCCCCGAACGCGCGAGCGACCTGGCCTCCGTACTGCGGGCCGCGCTGTCCGAACGAGCCGCCTCCGCGCCAACGCCCTTCGTCATCGTCATCGACGCTCTTGACGAGGCCACCAGCGCGCAGCAGGCCCGCCTGATCGCGCGACACATTGCCATCCCGCTGGCTGAGACATGTGCGGATCTCCATGTCCGGGTTCTAGTTGGTAGCCGCCGCAGGGACGACGCCGGTAGCTTGCTCGATCCATTCGGCGCGGCGGTCCGTGTCATCGACTTGGACGCTCCCGAGTTCTTCGCCACAGCGGACCTCGCCGCATACACCATGGCTACGCTCCAGCTGTTGGGCGACGAGCGGCCCGATAACCCATATGCCGACAAGCGCACCGCGCGCCCGGTTGCTGCCCGCATCGCAGAACTCGCCGACGCGAATTTTCTCGTGGCCGGTCTCACCGCGCGCGCTCACGGCCTGCACGATACTCGCGCTGTTGCGCCCGCAGATATTGCCTTCACGCCCACCGTCGCCGCAGCCCTGGAGGAATACCTCTCACGACTGCCTGCAGTTGACGGCGCTCCGGCGGCTGATGCCCTAAGCGTCCTGGCCTATGCCGAGGCTCCAGGGCTCCCACTGCCGTTGTGGAGCGCTGCAGTGGAGAAACTTACGGGCCACCATCTCACTGAGGACCAGCTCCGTTCTCTGACACGCTCGTCAGCCGCGAACTTTCTCATCGAGAGCGGCGTCAACGATCAGAACACGGGTGTGTTCCGGCTCTTCCACCAAGCTCTAAATGATGCGTTGCGGCAAAATCGCGCGCAGGTCGGATCGAACGTGACCGACGAGCGCGCCCTCACACGCTCCTTCATCTCCTACGGGCGACGCCTGGGCTGGGACCGTGCGCCCGCGTACCTGCTGCGTTCGCTACCCCGGCACGCCGTGGGCGGCCGGGTCATCGACGAGCTGCTTGCGGACGCGGAGTACGCGCTCCACGCAGATCTTCGACGCCTCATCCCGGCGAGCAGTTCGGCGGTCTCCCGAGCGGCCAAGGAACGCGCCCAGCTTCTACGCCGGACGCCGCAAGCCATCGACTGTGTCCCCACCAAGCGCGCGGCGCTTTTCAGCGTAACCGAGGCGCAGGAAGGATTCGGACAGGTCTACGGGCCCTTGGCAGTGAAGGGGCCATATCGAGCCGAGTGGGCAGCAGTCGCCTCCCGCGCCGAAGACGCAATTCTAGAAGGCCACAGCGGCGAGATCCGCGCTGTATGCGCCCTCGGCCCCCCGACCGGCACCCTGCTCGCCAGCGCCGCCGGCGACGGGACCATCCGGCTTTGGGACCCAGTGACCGCCCGGACGGTGCGCCGCCTCACACCCAAGTTCGGGCGCATCAGTGCGATGTGCGGCCTGATCGTCGACGGGCAGACTTACCTCGCTCTCGCTGCGGACAGGGACGTCTGGCTGTGGAACGAGTCCCTGCGACGCGCAGCGGGGTACCTGCGCGGCCACGTCAGCTCGATCCGAGATTTGTGCGCCTTCGAAACGGCCGACGGGCCTCGCCTTGCAACAGGGAGCGCGGACAGAACAGTCCGGATCTGGGATCCCGCCTCCCGAGAGTGCACAGCGGTCCTATCGGAGCACGGCGGCTGGGTCGAGAGTGTGTGCACGCTAGCGGTCAACCACGGAACTCTCCTGGCATCGGGCGGAGACGAAGATGACCGCTCCATCATTCTCTGGCGACCTGACACCGGCGAGCGCATCCACATCCTCGAAGGGCACGAGAGTTCCGTCATCGCCCTGTCCGCGGTGGAAGTGGAAGATCACACTCTGCTAGCAAGTCTCGGAAACGACAAGACGGTTCGTCTGTGGGACCCGATCAGCGGCTGGTGTGTAGGTACCCTCCCCGGGGAAGACCTGGCCTTTACGCTGCGCGCCCTAACAGTCGAGGGAAAGTCGCTGCTTGCCAGCCCGAGCGGCGACCTGGTGCGACTGCTGGACCCGGAGACCGGCCGCATCGCCATTACCCTCCAAGGCCATTCCGACTCCGTGGACTCCCTCTGCGTGCTGCACGTCAACGGCCGAGACCTGATCGCCAGTGGGGGCGCCGACCACACCGTGCGGCTGTGGGACCCGTCGGCGCCGCGCGCCAGCAGTGTGGGCGCTGTACGCGCACTCTCCCCCGCATCCAGCGGTAACGGTTTGCTATTGGCCGCTGGCGGTGACGACGGCGTAACCCAACTGCGCGATCCTGGCTCTGGCTCGGTCGTCAACTCGTTGCGTGAAAATCACGACTGGGTGCGGGCTCTATGTAGTGTGACCCACCTCAACCGGTCGTACCTCGCCGGGTGCGGTGACGACGGAGCAGTGTGGTTGTCTGACCTTACAGAAGCGGTGCCGCGGTCGTCCCGACGTCCAGGCAACAAACCCGCCTATGCCGTGTGCTCCGTGCGCGTCGGCAACCAAACGCTCCTAGCTACGGGCCACACCGACGGAAGCGCATGGCTTTGGGACCCACTGAGTAATGAGATCGCACACTTTGCCCGCTTTCATAGCGGGATCTACGTCATGTGTCCCCTGGAAATCGCTGGCCAACCATATGTCGCAACGGCTACGGACGGTCAGGACGGCATGGTGTGGTTGTGGGACGCCACCTCTGGTCAGCGCCACAAATTGGTCGCCGCACCCGAGACCCTTGCAATGTGCGCGCTGCCCATGATGGGGCAGACCGCGCTCGCCACCGCGCACGCACATGGAGAGGTGCGCCTGTGGGATGCCGCGCGTGGAGAACTCATCGGAGCCCTCTCAGGCCACTCGGGCGCAGTAAACGCAGTGAGCATGATCGGTGAGGGCGGGACATTCCTCGCCAGTGCCAGTAGCGACAGGACCGTACGCCTGTGGGACGTGTCGAGCCAAGCGCTGGTTGAAGAGATTCCAGTACATCATCCTGCACTTGCCGTCACATGGGTGTCACAACGGCTGATCATTGGGCTCGACCACGGGCTCCTCGCACTATCGCTAGCAGAGGTGCGTAATACACCGCCGGTGGGTGAGCCGGAACACCTGAGGCTTTAAATGTGGACAACCGGTGAACGGTAGCCACGCGCTCCCGTTCCCTGCTGAGGGCTAGACGCTGCTCGCCGCCGGTCATTGGGCGTTTTCAGCGTTGCCACTCCAGGGTGAGGACGGCTCTGGCGATTGACGTCATGCGGTTCGGGCTGCATCGTGATCTTCGGAAGATTCGCCAGAACTTGAGGTGTGCCATGCCGCGCTCGACGGGAGCTCGGGATGTGGCCAGGGCCGGGTGGGCCGTTTGTTCAGTGAGGGTCAGCTGGCTGTTGGGTGGGCGTCTGCGTACGGTGGTGACCCAGGGGCCGGCGCCGGTGTAGGCGCGATCGGCCAGGATGGGGACGCCGTGGCGTTCGCAGATCCGGATGATCCGGTAAGTGCGGGCCGCGGTCAGATCGTGACACCAGCCGGGCAAGGCAGGTGAAATCCACAGGATCTTGCCGACTGGGTCGGTCACGACCTGCACGTTCACGCCGTGGCGGCGGTGCTTGTGGGAGTAGTCGGCACGGCCGTCGCCCACCCGGTCGGACTCGGCGAGCGTCCCGTCGAGCAGGACGTACTCCGGATCGGTCTCGCGCAGGACCTTCAGCAGGCCCGGCGCCTGGCCAGCCAGGAGGTTGGACTCGGGTGGTGAAGGGGGCTGACATGCTCCCATCCTGACCCATCCGGGGACACCGCGCGGATCGGCGGCGCCTCACGGGGTGATACGGCGGGTCCAGCACGCGAGACGCCATTGACCGTGTGCGGTCAGGATGGCTACTTTCCTGCGCATGTCGCGTTCAGCCCTGCTCACCACGCGCGGTCACATCGACCTGCTGCGGGTGGCCTCCGCCGCGTGTAGCCGCGGCCGCTGACGACCTCTCACCGCTGATCCGGCCGGCCCACCGGTCTGCCCGCGTACCCTCCCGCCCCCGCCCGCCCGCGCGGTCCGGCGGCACCGGCGCGGCCCCACCCCCTGGCCGCTCTCCCCCCATGGAGCACCCCGTGAGCACCAGCCACGCCCCACCCGGCTCGCCCGAGCACGACATGTCCCCCATTTCGGCAGACGGAAAGGCCGTGGACGCCACCAGTGCCCCGGCCGCTCCCGCCCTGGAGACCCTCCGGCCCACCGCCGCCCGGCGCACCCGCATCCCCCGCTGGCTGCGCCGGACCACCGGCCCGCTCCTGCTGGTCGCCGTCTGGCAACTCCTCAGCTCGACGGGCGTGTTGAGCACCGACGTGCTCGCCTCGCCCGGCCGGATCGCCCGGGTGGCGGCCGACCTGATCGACGACGGCTCCCTCGCCTCCGCGATGGGCACCTCGCTGCGCCGGGTCGCCCTCGGTCTGCTCCTCGGCATCCTGATCGGCGGCGGACTCGCCCTGCTCTCGGGCCTGTTCAAGGTCGGCGAGGACCTGGTGGACGCGCCCGTGCAGATGCTCAGGACGGTCCCGTTCGTCGGCCTGATCCCGCTGTTCATCATCTGGTTCGGCATCGGCGAGACCCCGAAGGTCGCCGTCATCACGCTCGGGGTGACCTTCCCGCTCTACCTGAACGTGTACGCCGCGATCCGCGGAGTGGACGCCGGACTCGTCGAGGCGGGCGAGTCGCTGGGGCTCACCCGGCGAGGGCTGGTACGGCACGTCGTGCTGCCCGCCGCCCTGCCCGGCGCGCTCACCGGGCTGCGCTACGCGCTCGGCGTGGCCTGGCTCGCCCTGGTCTTCGCCGAGCAGATCAACGCGGACGCCGGGATCGGCTTCCTCATGGTGCAGGCACGGGACTTCCTGCGGACCGACGTGATCGTGGTCTGCCTGATCGTCTACGCGTTCCTCGGCCTGCTGGCCGACTTCCTCGTCCGCTCCCTCGAAAGGCTGCTGCTGCGATGGCGACCGACGTTCACCGGCCGATGACCGGGCAGGCGGTCCGGGTCGAGGGGCTGACCCGCTCCTTCGACGGCCGCGCCGTCCTCCACGACCTGCGCCTCGACATCCGTCCGGGCGAGTTCGTCGCCCTGCTCGGCCGCAGCGGGTGCGGCAAGTCCACCCTGCTGCGGGTCCTCGCGGGGCTCGACCGCGACATCAGCGGGACCGTCCTGGTGCCCCGCCGCAAGGCCGTCGTGTTCCAGGCGCCGCGGCTGATGCCGTGGAAGAGGGTGTGGCCCAACGTCGTCCTCGGGCTGCCCGGAAGACCCGAACGCGCCCTCGCCGAGCGGGCGTTGGCGGAGGTCGGCCTCGCCCACCGGTCGACCGCCTGGCCCAGGACGCTCTCCGGCGGCGAGGCGCAGCGCGCCGCCCTGGCCCGCGCGCTGGTGCGCGAGCCCGATCTCCTGCTGCTGGACGAGCCGTTCGGCGCGCTGGACGCGCTCACCCGGGTCACCGCCCAGCGCCTGGTGGGCGAGTTGTGGCAGCGCCGGGGCTGCGCCGTCCTGCTGGTCACGCACGATGTCGAGGAGGCCGTCCTGCTCGCCGACCGGGTGCTCGTGATGGACGACGGGGTGATCGCGCACGAGGAGCGCGTCGACCTCGACCGGCCGCGCGCCCTCACCGACCCCCGGTTCGCCGCCCTGCGGGCCGCCCTCCTCGCCCGTCTGGGCGTCGACACGGCCACCGGGACCACCTGAACCCCGCCCGCCCGCACCCGCGTTGACGATCGGCGCCCCAACCGCCCTGTCCCGTCCCGACGGACCCGCCCCCCCCCAGCTCCGCAGAACGGATCCCCCATGCGACGACTCCTCTCCCCCACCGCCCTGCTCCTGCCCCTCGCCCTGCTGCTCACGGCCTGCGGCGCGGGCTCCGCCTCCGACGCGGGTACCGACGTCGACGGCACCGGCTCCCTCACCCTCGACGTCGGCGACCAGAAGGGCGGCTCCGAGGCCGTCCTGCGGGCCGCGGGCGAGCTGAAGGGCCTCGGCTACCGGATCAAGTGGTCGACGTTCACCTCCGGCCCGCCCCTGCTGGAGGCGGTGAACGCCGGGGCCGTCGACATCGGCGGGGTCGGCAACACCCCGCCGGTCTTCGCGGCGGGCGCCGGTTCCCGGATCAGGGTCGTGGCCGCCTGGCACGGCACGTCCGACGGCGACGCCCTCCTGGTCCCCGGCGGCTCGAAGCTCACCGACCCGCGCGAGTTGCGGGGCAGGTCCGTCGCGGTGGCCCAGGGGTCGTCCGCGCACTACCAGTTGGTGGCGTCGCTGAAGGCCGCCGGGCTGGACATCGGCAACGTCCGGGTGAAGTACCTCCAACCGGCCGACGCGCTGGCCGCGTTCACCGCAGGCAAGGTCGACGCGTGGGCCGTCTGGGACCCGTACACCTCGCAGGTCCTCACATCCGGGCGGGGTCGCGTCCTCACCACCGGGAAGGGCGTCACCAACGGGCTCACCTTCCAGGTGGCGTCGCCGGGCGCGCTGACGGAACCGCGGAAGGCCGCGGCCGTCAAGGACTACCTGGAGCGGCTGCGGCGGGCCACCGACTGGGTGCACGGCCACCAGAAGGAGTGGGCCGAGGTCTGGGCGAAGGACACCGGGCTGCCCTACGAGGTGGCGCTCGCCTCGGTGCGGCGCACCAACGCGAGCCGGGTCGCGGTGGCGGTGGACGATCCGCTGGTCGCCTCCGAGCAGCGGATCGCCGACACGTTCACGGCGCTGCGGCTGATCCCGGGCAAGGTCGACTTCGCCCGCTTCGTGGACACCCGCTACAACGCCGGCCTGCCCGCGTCGACGGCGCCACCGCGCCCCGCCGAGAACTCGTGAGCGGGCACAACGGCGCGGACCAGGGCCGGCGTCGCGCCTCGCCGGCGTCACCCCCGCGCACCGGGCGGGACGGCGTCCGGGGAAGATCCGGGGCCCCGCCGCCGTTGGTAGAAGCGTGAACGACATGCGCGAGGTCGAGGTCGAGGTCGTCGTGGTGGGTGCCGGGCAGGCAGGGCTGTCCGCCGCCTACCATCTGCGCCGCACCGGGTTCGAGCCGGAGCGGGACTTCGTGGTGCTCGACCACGCGCCCAAGCCCGGCGGGGCCTGGCAGTTCCGCTGGCCGTCGCTGACGTACGGCGCGGTGCACGGGATGCACGCGCTGCCCGGCATGGAGCTGACCGGCGCCGATCCCGCGCGGCCGTCGTCCGAGGTGGTCGGCGGGTACTTCGAGCGGTACGAGCGCGCCTTCGACCTGCGGGTGCGCCGTCCCGTCGAGGTGCGCGCGGTCCGCGAGGGGACGGGCGGACGGCTGCGCGTGGAGACGTCGGACGGGGTCTGGTCGACCCGCGCGCTGATCAACGCGACCGGCACCTGGGACCGGCCGTTCTGGCCGCGCTATCCGGGCCAGGAGACCTTCCGCGGGCGGCAGTTGCACACCGCGGACTACCGCGGGCCCGAGGAGTTCGCCGGGCTGCGGGTGGTCGTGGTGGGCGGCGGCGCGTCCGGGACGCAGCACCTGCTGGAGCTCGCGCCGCACGCCGCGGCCACCACCTGGGTCACCCGGCGCCCGCCGGTCTTCCGCGAGGGCCCGTTCGACGAGAGCGTGGGCCGGGCCGCCGTCGCGCTGGTGGAGGAGCGGGTCAGGCGGGGGCTGCCGCCCAGGAGCGTGGTGTCGGTGACCGGGCTGCCGCTCAACGACGCGATCCGGCGCGGCCTCGCGGACGGGGTCCTCGACCGGCGTCCGATGTTCGACCGGATCACCCCGGACGGCGTCGCCTGGGCCGACGGGACGCGGGTGGCGGCCGACGTCATCCTCTGGGCCACCGGCTTCCGGGCCGCCGTCGACCATCTGGCGCCGCTGCGGCTACGCGAACCCGGCGGCGGCATCCGGGTCGAGGGCACCCGCGCGGTCGCCGATCCGCGGATCCACCTGGTCGGTTACGGCCCGTCCGCCTCCACCATCGGTGCCAACCGGGCGGGCCGGGCGGCCGTGCGGGACATCAGGCGGCTGCTGGCCGAGGAGCCGCTGGCACCGGCCGCCGTCTGACGGCCGGGGCGCCCGCTCACTTCGTCGGCTGCGGACTGGCCTTCTTCTGGGCGGCGTTGAACTCCGCGACGTTGCGCTGGTGTTCCTCGTAACTCGACGTGAACCGGGTGTCGCCCGGCTTGACGGTGACGAAGTAGAGCCAGTCGCCCGGCGTCGGACTGATCGCGGCCCGCATCGCCTCCTCGCCCGGGTTGTCGATCGGCGTGGGCGGAAGTCCCATCCGCTGGTACGAGTTGTAGGGGCTGTCGATCCGCGTGTCGCTCTCGGTGGTCTTCAACGTGGTGCGGTTCAAGGCGTAGTTGACGGTCGAGTCCAGTTGGAGCGGCATCCCGCGCTCCAGGCGGTTGAAGACCACCCTGGCCACCTTGCCCATGTCCTCCGGGGTGGCGGCCTCGGCCTGCACGAGGCTCGCGACGGTCACCGCCTGGTAGACGTTCATCGCGTTGCGCTGGGCACCGGCCGAGACCGGGGCGCCGTTGAACTTCTTGTCGGCGGTGCGCACCATGGCCGTGAGCAGCGACTCCGGCGTCGTCTTCTCGGCGAGCGGGTACGTGGCAGGGAAGAGGTAGCCCTCCGGGTTGCCCTCCGCCTCGCTCGGCAGTTTCAGGGCCGCCTTGGTGAGGGTCTTCTTGGCGCTGCCCGGGGGCAGCGCGAGGGCTTTGTCGATGGCGTCGTAGACCTGGCCCGAGCGCCATCCCTCCGGGATCACCAGCGAGGTGGGCCGGGCGTCCTCGTCGTCACCCGAGGTGAGCAGCGGCACCGCCACGGCGGTAGCGGCCACGACGGCTCCGGTCGCGATGAGGGCGAGACGGCCCCGGCGCGTCAGTCGAATCGTGCTCCGAGGCGGAGTGTTGATCTGCATACGGGCACGTTAACCCGCATGTGGTCACAATTCCGACATATCTTCAGCTTGTCGGTTCCAGTTGGGCGTCTCGGCGTACGAGAGCCGCGTATCGTCCGTCCCGCTCCATCAGCTCCGCGTGGGTGCCGCGCTCGGCCAGCCGCCCGGAGTCGAGGACCACGATCTGGTCGGCGTCGCGGACGGTGGAGAGACGGTGCGCGATGGTGATGGTGGTGCGGTCGGCGGACAGGGCGTCTATCGCGTCCTGCACGGCGGCCTCGGTGCGGGTGTCCAGGGCGCTGGTCGCCTCGTCGAGGATCAGCACCGGCGGGTCCCGCAGGATGGTCCTGGCGATGGCGAGGCGCTGCTTCTCACCACCGGAGAACCGGTGGCCGCGCTCGCCGACGACGGTGTCGTACCCGTCGGGCAGGGCCGTGATGTGGTCGTCTATCTGCGCGGCCCTGGCCGCCGCCCGCAGCTCCTCGTCGGTGGCGTCGGGCTTGGCGAAGCGCAGGTTCTCGGCGACGGTCGCGTGGAAGAGGTACGTCTCCTGGGAGACGACGCCGATCGCGCGGGCGAGGGTGTCGAAGTCGAGGTCGCGCACGTCGACGCCGTCCAGGGTGACCCGGCCGCCGGTGACATCGTAGAGCCTCGGCACCAGGTGGCCGAAGGTCGACTTGCCCGCGCCGGTCGGGCCGACGACGGCGAGGCTGTCGCCCGCGGGGACGCCGATGTCGATGCCGTCGAGGATCGCGGCGCCCTGGTCGTCGTAGCGGAACTCGACGTTCTCGAAGCGGATCTCGCCCCTGATCCGGTCGAGGCGCACCGGGCGCTCCCGTTCGGTGATGTCGATCGGCAGGTCCAGGTACTCGAAGATGCGCTGGAAGAGGGCGAGCGAGGTCTGTATCTGCACGCCGGTCGACAGCAGGCTGACCGCGGGCCGGAACAGGCCCTGCTGGAGCGAGACGAAGGCGACGATCGTGCCGATCGACGTCTGCGGTCCGCCCGTGCGCAGCACCATGCCCGCCGTCCAGTAGATGACCGCGGGCATCGCGGCCATCACCATCGTGATGACGGCCATCCGCCAGCGCCCGGCCATGTTCGACCGGACCTCCAGGTCCACCAGTTGCTCGGACTCCTCCGCGAAGGAGCGGGTGAGCGAGTCGGTGCGGCCCATCGTGCGGCCCAGCAGGATGCCGCTGACGGAGAGCGACTCGGTGACCGTCGCGGCCATCGCCGCCATCTGCTTCTGGCGCTGGGTGGTGATCTTCTTGCGTTCGTTGCCGACGCGCCTGCTGATCCACACGAAGACGGGGAGCAGGAGCAGCGAGACGACGGTCAGCCGCCAGTCGAGGGCGATCATCGCGACGATCGTGGCGATGACGCTGGTCGCGTTGGAGACCAGCGAGGTCGCGGTGGAGGTCACGGTGGCCTGCATGCCGCCGATGTCGTTGGCGATGCGGGACTGGACCTCGCCGGTGCGGGTCCGGGTGAAGAAGGCCAGCGACATGCGCTGGAGCCGGTCGTAGACGGCGGTGCGCAGGTCGTGCATGACCCGCTGGCCGACCGTGGTCGATATCAGGGTCTGCAGGACGCCGAAGACGCTGCTGAGGACGGCGCTGAGGATCATACCGAGGGCGAGCAGGCTGAGCAGCCCGGTGCGGCCCTGCGGGATCGCGACGTCGAGCGTCTCCTTCAGGAGGAACGGGGTGGCCACCGAGACCAGTGAGGCGGCGCCCACCAGCAGGCCGACGATCGCGAGCCTGGCGCGGTAGGGGCGGAAGAGACGGAGGATACGGCGGACCTGCCGGGGCTGCCCGTCGGCGTCGGTCGGCGGTGTCCAGCGGGTTTCGAGATCGGGAGGCAATGGACTCCTAGGTTCGTCGGATACGGGGTTTCTTCGTCGGAAACGAGGTCTCACGGAGCTTAGCTCATTGTTACCTATGTTCACAATGAGCAGAGTCCTGTTATTGTTCCCTCATGACCACGTCCGATTCCGACAGCCAGCTCGCCGAACAGCTGCTGCGGCTCACCCGCCGGGTGCACCGCATCCAGAAGCGGCACATCGAGGAGTGCGGGCTCGGCGTCACGCCGGCGCAGTCCCGGCTGCTGCGCACGCTGGCGCACTACGGCTCGCCGCCGCGCATGGCCGACCTCGCGGAACGCCTGGAGGTGGTCCCCCGCGCGATCACGACCCTGGTCGACGGTCTGGAGGCGGGCGGCAAGGTGCGGCGGGCGCCGGATCCGTCCAACCGCCGGGTGATCCGCGTCGAGCTGACCGAGGACGGACGGCGCGCGCTCGGCCGGTTGCGCGGGGCGCGGCGCTCGGCGGCCGAGGAGATCCTCGGGGCCCTCTCCGACGAACAGCGCAGGGAACTCGGCGGACTCCTCGACACCCTGATGGACGGCACGACGGACCAGCACGGGCCGGAGACACACCGGCCGGAGGGGCACGGGGCTGGCGAGCATGGGTCTGGTGGGCGCGGGGCTGGCGGACATGGCGCTGGCGGACATGGGCCTGGCGAGCACGGATCTGGAGAGCACCGATCCGGTGGGCAGGAGCGGGTGCCGCACTGAGCCGGGGCGGGGTGTGCCGGGGTGCGCGCCGGCGTGGGGTGGTGCGGCTCGTGCCGCTGGGTCAGGCCGGGCGGCGGTGGATGGGCCGGTGGCACACGGCGTCGCGGCGGGGGTGGGGACGGGCCGAGGGCACGGCGGCATGGTCGTACGCGGGGCGCGACGCCGGGGTGGGGCGGTACGGGTCAGTGCGGCTCGTGCCGCTGGGTCAGGCCGGGAGGTGGGCCGGTGGCACGGCGGCGCGGCCGTACGCAGGGCGTCCGGGCCGGGCAGGTTCCGTCTCCTCCTGAGCCTCCGCTCGCCGAGCGGCCGTGGGCCCCTGACCGTCCCCTCCTCCGGTGCGCTTCCCGGAGAGGGGACGGCCGACCCGTCGGTCAGCAGCGGACGCGGTCCTGCGTGAGCACCCCCTGGACGGTGGTCACCGTGCGGTCGTGGCAACCGTCGGAGCCGTGGAGCCGGTAGCGCTCCCGCGTCGTCCCGACCGCGTGCCGTTCCTCGCGGGGCACCCCGGTGGTGTACGTCGCGTCACCCGTGTAGGTGTCGTCGAGCCTCGACCAGCCGACCCGCCGTCCACCCGCCGACTCGGTCACGGCGGCCCGGTCGCCGAGGGTCATCTCGCTCCGCAGCCGGGCGTCGGCGCCGACCGTGGTGACGCCGTTCATCGTGTACGTCCGGTGTGTCCGGGTGGTCCGGGACGGCGACCGCCCGTCGTCCACCGTCACCGACTCGTCGTCGCTCCAACGCCCGTCGAGCCGGTCCATGTCCTCCCCGTCCGTCCAGCGGTGCGTGGAGGTGGTGGCCAGAGCGCGGGTGACGGTGGTGGTGACCCGGCCGTGCGAGGTGTCCACGTACCCGGCGACCGTCAGCCCGTACGCCCCCTCCGTGTCGACCCGCTCCGTCGAACCGGGCGTGTACGTCGATGAGTTGACGAGAGTCCCGGCCCGGTGCGCGGTCAGCTTCCCCGTGACGTGCGCGCGGCCGGCGTCCTGCCACACCAGCACGTTCACCGGGGCACTCCACCCGCTCTGCCCCTCGGGAACCCCGGCCACGGTGACCTCGACGCGGTGCGGGCGCCCGTCGTTGAGCAGCCCGGCGAAGGGGGTCAGGTCGTACTCGATCGGCCGCACGTCGAAGGCGCGCGGGCCCGGGATCACGTACCAGAGGAAGGGGTTGGACCAGCCTCCGGTCCACACGTGCGGGAACGGCGCGGCCGTCCCGGCGAGTTGCCCGTCGACCGAGATGTCCACCTCGCGGTAGGGCCCGCCGTCGGCCTGGCAGGAGTAGGGCGCGGAGTCGGGCACGGTCAGGTACCAGAACTCCTCGCAGCCGCCGCCCGACCCGGTCGCGTAGACCTCGGCGACGACGCGCTCGCTATTGCGCGGGGTGGTGACGGTGCCGCCCTCCCCGAGGGTGAGCACCCGGTCGGGGACGCCTTCGCCGTGACCGCGTGCCCGGTCGGGGGCACCTTCTGCGAGGCCGTGCGCCCGGTCGGGGGCTGCCGTGGGCCGCCCGGCGTAGAAGGTCAGGGTGACCTCGACGTCGATCACGCCCGTGTACATGTCGTCGACGACGTTCCCGATGAGCATCTCGACGTCCCTGGCGCCCCGGAAGGTGTCGCTGTAGCGCGTGACGTCCTTCTCGACCGACCACGCGATGCCGTCGGGCGAGGGCTCCGGTGTCGAGGTGCGCAGCACTTCCACCCCGCCGACGTGGAGGTATCCGAGCCGGTCGTACTGCCGTCCCTTGACCTTCCCGTCGAGCCGCAGCACGACCTTGCTCCACCGGGTGCCGCACCCGGTGGGCGGGGTGTAGGTCCCCCGGTAGGGCGTGAAGTCGCGGAACGCCGCCCGGACGAGCGTCACCCGGCAGGACTTCCCGGCGGGCTTGCCCACGGCCGGTGCCGCCGTCACCGGGTCGTGCCAGTCGGTGCCGAACTCGGCCGGGACGTCAACCGCTCGGGCCGGGACCGTCCCGAACAGCGTGCCCACGACGAGAAGCGTGCCGGTGAGCATGGACATGATTAATCGTCTCTTCATGGCCGTGTTCTACGGGGTGCCGCCGACCTCCGCAATGCCGCCTCCCCCGCCCCTCCTCCCGGCCCCCGCCCGTCACTCCTCCCGCGCCGCGAGAGACGCCCTGTCCCCCATCACCACCACGGGGTGGCGGTCCTGATCGAGGGTGCGCAGCAGGGACCGCATCCCGTCCTCGGACAGACTCACGCAGCCCGAGGTGCCGCTGCCGTGGTCCATGTGCAGCCAGATCCCGCCGCCCCGGGACTCCCCTTCGGGACGGGTCGGATCGTCGGGCGGGTTCCCCCTGACCCGGTTGTAGTCGATGGCGATCACGTAGTCGAAGTCGTGCCAGTGGGATTCGGCCCACCAGCGCGGGGCGGCGAAGGACGCGGAGCGGGTGTAGGGCAGCCTGGACCCGGGGTCCGGGAGCACACCGCCCGCGTCCGTGAGCGTGAACACCCCGACCGGGCTGCGCCTGTCGCCCTCGTGGTGGTCCATGGTCCACCCCCGCTTCCCGTTGTGCGCGGGCCAGGACGAGGTCCTGGCCCAGGCCGCTCCCCGCTTCGTGTAGAGCACGACCGTCGAGTCCGCCGAGTCGGATCCGCTCCCGTAGACGGCGACGACCTGCCGGGTGTTTGCGGGAATCCGGTGCCGCAACCAGGCTCCGATCCCCGGCAGTTGCTCGGTGACGGCGGCTCCGGTCCAGACGCCCGCCCCGGGGGACGTCGCGTCCGCAGGCGGGCCCTTCACCGTCCCCGACCCGCTGGGGCCCGCCTCTCCTCGTCGTCCCTCTGCCGTCCCTCGGGTGCCGCCGGTGCTGCCCGTCCCGTCAGTGCGGGCGGTGGCTTCCGGGTGGGCGGTGCCGCCGTCGCTGGTGCCTCCGGCGGGGCCGCATGCCGCAGTCAGCGCCAGCAAGGTCCCGAGGGCGGCCGTCGCGACCGTCGCGCGCAGTGCGTTGTGCATCGGCCCATAGTGACACCACGTTCCGGACGATTGCGCCCAGTTCGGTGGATAGGGGCCGGTGCTCCCGGCAGCCGATTCCGTACGAGGCGACGGAAAACCCCTTGCCCCCGACCCCGCCTCGCGGGGAACCTTGCACGGTTTGCTGCCACCGCCGCTCGCGGAACACCTGCCTCCCCTTCCTTACCGGCCCTCTCTCCCTGCTCCCCGGCCCTTCTCCTCCCTCCCCTGACACGAGCCACCTGGACGTCATCCGTCATGCAGATTCAAGACCTCCCTTACGCAGACCCGGGCGTGCCCGACGCCCGCTCGGGTCCCCGTTTCCTGTGGTGGCTCGGCCGCAACCAACTGGGCGGCCAGGCCAAGGCCCTGGCCTGGGGACTGCTGCACTTCGCATCCGTCTCCGCCCTCCCGTTCTGCGTCGGTGTCGCCGTCCAGGCCGTCATCGACCGCTCCGGCCGCCACCTGGCCCTCGCCGGGCTCCTCCTGCTGCTCGCCTGCGTCGGCAACGCGGTCGGCGACACCTTCCTGCACCGCGCCGCCGTCACCAACTGGATCACCGGCGCCGCCCGGGTGCAGCAACTGCTCGCCCGCAAGGCCGCGTCGCTGGGTTCGGCGCTGACCCGGCGGGTGGCGGCGGGTGAGGTGGTGGCCGTGTCGACCGGTGACGTCGAGAAGATCGGCTGGTTCGTGGAGGCGATCTCCCGTTTCACGGCGGCCGCCGTCACCATCGTGCTGGTCTGCGTCGCGCTGGTGATCTATCAGCCCGCCCTCGGTGTGGTCGTCGCCGTGGGCCTGCCCGTGCTGGCGCTGGCCGTGCTGCCCCTGCTGCCCCGCGCCACCCGGCGCGCGGATTTCCAGCGGGAGAAGGCGGGGCGGGCCACCGAACTCGCCTCGGACACCGTGGCCGGACTGCGGGTCCTGCGGGGCATCGGCGGCGAGGAACTCTTCCTCGACCGGTACCGCCGGGCCTCCCAGGAGGTCAGGCACGCCGCCGTGCGCAGCGCGCGGATGTGGGCCCTGATCTCCGCGATCCAGGTGCTGCTGCCGGGGCTGCTGCTGATCACCGTGGTCTGGTACGGCGTCCATCTGGCACGGCAGGGCCGGATCACCGTCGGCGAACTGGTGACGGTCTACAGCTCGGTCATGGTCCTCACCTATCCTCTGCGGCATTTCGAGGAGATCGCCATGGCGTACTCCTTCTCCCGGCCTTCGGCCCAACGGGCGGCGCGCGTCCTGTCATTGGAACGAACCACACATGTCGGCGGTTCCCGGGACGAGGGTCCTCTCTCGGGCGATCTGTACGACCCGGTGACCGGACTGCTCGCCCCCGAGGGCCTGTTCACGGCCGTGGTGTGCGGGGACCCCGACGCGGCGGGCCGCCTGGCGGAACGGCTGGGCGGACACGCAGGCGAGGCGGTGGCCCCCGGGGACGAGGGGGCGGGGGCCGGGGCATCCGGTGCTTCGGCGTCGACGTCCAAGGGCTCGGTGGCCGGGGACGAGCCGGTGCCCGAGGAGGCCGGCGGCGGGAGCGTTCCGGTGTCCGAGAGGACGGCGTCCCCGGGTGCCGTGGGCGCCGACGAGGCGTCCGTCCTGCTCGGCGGTGTGCCGCTGGACGAGCTGCCGATCGGGGCGGCCCGTGCCGCCGTGCTGGTCCAGGACAAGGACCCGGTCCTGCTCTCCGGGACCCTGCGCGAACTGCTCGACGTGCCCGCCTCCGGTGCCGTCGGCGCGCAGGCCGCGCTGTCCGCCGCCCAGTGCGACGACGTGCTGGCCGCGCTGGTCGAGGGCTCGCTCGACGCGGCCGACCCGATGGACTCCCGGATCACCGAACGCGGCCGGTCCCTGTCCGGCGGGCAGCGGCAGCGGCTCGCGCTGGCCCGGTCGCTGATCACCGACCCCGAGGTGCTCGTCCTGGACGAGCCGACGTCGGCGGTCGACTCCCACACCGAGGCCAGGATCGCGGCGGGTCTGAAGGACCTGCGCGCGGGGCGCACCACCGTCGTCTTCACCTCCTCGCCGCTCCTGCTCGACCAGGCGGAACGGGTGGTGCTGGTGCACGGGGGCGAGGTCGCCGCCGAGGGCGAGCACCGCACGCTGCTGCTCGGCGACGCCAGGTACCGGGCGGTCGTGACCCGCGAGACCGACGACGGGACCACCCCGCTGGACATGGACGACGAAACGACCCTGCGGGGCGTTCTGGAAGAGATCGAGGAGACGGCATGATCGGCGTGGCGCCACCGGCGTACGACCCGGCGGCCCCGACGACGGCGAACACGCTGCCCGTCGGCGCCGCCGCGACCGTACGCGCCTACGTGACCGAGCTGTTCCGGCGGCACCGCCGGGCCCTGCTGGTCCTGATGGCGGTCAACACGGTCTCCGTGGTCGCCTCGATGGTGGGCCCCTGGCTCCTGGGCGACCTCGTGGAACGGGTCTCGGACCAGACGCGTGACCTCCATCTGGAGCTGTCGGCCGCCCTGTTCGTCGGCGCGCTCATCGTGCAGGCGGTGTTCGTCCGCGAGGTCCGGCTGCGCGGGGCGATGCTCGGCGAGCGGATGCTGGCCGACCTGCGCGAGGACTTCCTGGTCCGTTCGGTGGGACTCCCGCCGGGTGTCCTCGAACGGGCCGGTACCGGTGATCTGCTCTCCCGGATCACCACCGACATCGACCGGCTCGCGAACGCGATGCGCGAGGCCGTGCCGCAGCTCTCCATCGGCGTCGTCTGGGTCGTGCTGCTGCTCGGCGGTCTGGTCGTGACGGCTCCTCCGCTGGCCGCCGCCGTGCTGCTGGCCCTGCCGCTGCTGATCGTCGGCTGCCGCTGGTACTTCAAGCGGGCGCCGTCCGCCTACCGCTCCGAGGCCGCCGGTTACTCCGCCGTGGCCGCGGCACTCGCGGAGACCGTGGACGCGGGCCGCACCGTCGAGGCGCACCGCCTCGGCGACCGCCGCACCGCGCTCTCCGACCGGCGCGTCCAGGAGTGGACCGCGTGGGAGCGGTACACCCTGTGGCTGCGTTCGGTGCTCTTCCCGTTCATCAACGTCACCCATGTCGCCGTGCTCGCGTCGGTCCTCCTGATCGGCGGGGTGTTCGTGCTGCACGGCTGGATCGACGTCGGCCAGCTGACCACGAGCGCGCTCATCGCGCAGATGCTCGTCGACCCCGTGGGGATCATCCTGCGCTGGTACGACGAGCTCCAGGTGGCCCAGGTGTCGCTGGCCCGGCTGGTCGGGGTCCGGGACATCGAGCCCGCCGCCGGTGACGCCTCGGTGGTCCCCGACGGACGGAACGTGCACGCCGACCGGGTCCACTTCGGGTACCGCGAGGGCGTCGACGTCCTGCGCGAGGTCTCCCTGAAGGTCGCCCCGGGCACCCGGCTGGCCCTGGTCGGCCCGTCCGGCGCGGGGAAGTCCACGCTGGGCAGGCTGCTCGCCGGGATCTACGCGCCCCGGGACGGCAGGATCACCCTGGGCGGCGCCGAGCTGTCCCGGATGCCGGCCGAGCGGGTCCGCTCCCACGTCGCCCTCGTCAACCAGGAGCACCACGTCTTCGTGGGCGCCCTGCGCGACAACCTGCTGCTGGCCAGGGCCGACGCCGAGGACGCCGAGCTGTGGGCGGCCCTGGGCGCCGTCGACGCGGACGGCTGGGCGCGGGCCCTGGGCGACGGCCTGGACACGGAGGTCGGCTCGGGCGGGCTCGCGCTCACCCCGGCGCAGGCGCAGCAGATCGCGCTGGCCCGTCTGGTGCTGGCGGACCCGCACACGCTGGTCCTGGACGAGGCGACCTCGCTGCTCGATCCGCGCGCGGCCCGGCATCTGGAGCGGTCGCTGGCCCGCGTCCTGGACGGCCGCACCGTCGTCGCGATCGCCCATCGCCTGCACACGGCGCACGACGCGGACGTCATCGCCGTCGTGGAGAGCGGACGCATCACCGAGCTGGGCAGCCACGACGAGCTGGTCGCGGCGGACGGCGCGTACGCGGCGCTGTGGCGGTCCTGGCACGGGTGAGCGAGCAGTGGAGTCCGCCCCGGACCTGACGGTTCCGGGGCGGACCGCCCCGATCGGCCGAAGCGGACGCCGCCGAGCAACCGTCACGCGTGCGCGCACCGTCGTCCGCCGGACACCACCGACCGAGGCCCGCGCGCCATGCGTCGGTCCGTGGTGTCCGCCACCGACCGGCACCCGCACCGGCGCAGAGCGGACACCGCCGGCCGATACCCGCGCACGCACCGTCGCGGGACGGCCACCGCGGGTCGCTCGGCGTCCGTCGAGGCCGGTCCCTCGGCGGAATCGTCGGTGCGGCCGGCGCCCCTCCCCGCCCGCGGTCACCGCCGGTCGCATGGGATCCGCCGAGGTTCGTCCCGCGGCGGAGACGGCGGGACGACCGGCCCCCTCCCAGCCCGCCGCGAGGCGGTCCGCGGCCCCTCGCCAGGTCCCGGGCATCGCGGTGGACGAACCTGCGCGGGGCGGGCTCCGGTGCCCTTCGCGCACCGTGCCCCCGTCGCGTGGCGTTGCGCGGTCCCGAAAGGGGGTGGAAGGGTGGAGAGCGGCACCGACTCGGGCAGCGCCCTCCCGCCCCGGCGGGAAGAGAACCGTCCGCACCTCATGGAGGCACCCGTGAACAGCTCCGACGGACGCGGGGACGACGTCTACCAGCCCGACGGCTCCGAGGTGCAGGACGACGCGGGGCTGCTCGACGCCGAGGACACCCTGGACGACGACGGTGTCGACGATCCGCTCGACCGGGGCTGGTCGCCGCCCGAGAGGCCGTGGGCGGTGGAGCACAGCGGCGTCACGGCGGCCGAGGGGCACCGGGGCGAGACGCTGGACCAGAGGCTGGCCGAGGAGCGGCCGGACGTCACCGCACCCGACGGCGACGGCATCGGCGACAGCGGGGACACCGACGGCGAGCCGCTGGACGACGAGGTCGGGGCGGTCCGCTCCGGTCGGCTCGTGGCCCCCGACGAGGGAGCCCACGAGGACGAGGAGAGCGCGTTGATCGCGACGGACGTGGGTGTCGACGGCGCCGGTGCCTCGGCCGAGGAGGCCGCCGTGCACATCGTCGACGAGGACGCCCTGTCCGGTTGAGGAGGAGCGCACATGCAGCAGGACAAGCACCCGGAGTACCGCCCGGTCGTCTTCCGTGACCGCGCCGCGGGCTACGCCTTCCTGACCCGGTCCACCGCGACGAGCGAGCGGACCATCGAGTGGGACGACGGCGAGACCTACCCGGTTGTGGACGTGGAGATCTCCTCGGAGAGCCACCCGTTCTACACGGGCAAGGCCCGCACGGTGGACTCGGAGGGCCGCATCGCCCAGTTCGAACGGCGCTACGGCGGCGGAACCGGCGAGGCACCAGGCGCTCCGGGCTGAGTCCGCCGGCGGGACACCCCGGGCCGTCCCGCCGAGGCGGGTGCCCCGGGCGGTGCGGGTGTGCCCGCCCGCACCGGGACACTCCGTCCTCAGATGAAGTTCAGCGCGGCCGCGCAGCCCACTCCGCCGAGCACCATGAACACCGGCATGAGCACCTTCAGCTCCACCCAGCTGCCCGCCCGGAAGCGCATGGCCTTCGGCGGGCCGAGCGGGTACCAGCGCTTGCGGCCGACCGGGATCGGCCACAAGATCGGGCAGCCCGAGACGGTCAGCGCGTCCCCGATGTCGTGCACCAGGGCGCCCAGCACGATCGGCAGGCCCAGCCACAGGTACTCCTGGCCAGGCGCGGTGAAGAGCCAGTTCGCGCCGTTGCCGGGCTCGTCCAGAATGCCCGCGAGGATCCACGCGCTGGTCGCCGCGAGCAGCCAGACCAGGACGTCGCTGCTGGAGCCGCGGGCCGCCCGCCACAGCAAGCCCTCGATCGCGAGCACCATGTGGACGAAGAGGATGCCCAGCACCGCCCATCGTCCGCCGGTTATCGCCGCGACCGAGGCGCCGCCGCCGATCAGGACCGCCCACAGCCAGGTGTGGGTGAGGGTGCGGTGACCGCCCGAGCGGCGCGGGTCGCCGGGCTTCCTGGTCGCCTTGTAGACGGCGTAGGAGAGCTTGTCGACGATCTCGCACAGCCAGCGCGAGACCGGGCCGAACGCCCTCGAGATGGTCGCCGCCTTGTGGTCGAGGTCGGGCGCCAGGGCGGCGCCCGCGCAGATCAGCGCTCCGACCAGGAGGACCGGCCAGGGCATCGCGTGTCCGGCCGCGGCAGCCGCCGCGCCGATCCCGAGCCACGCCGCCGCGCCCGACAGTGAGTGTGCTGGTCCCATCATGGCCGTTCTCCGCCCCATTCCTCTTGTGCCGCTGTCCAGTTGACCGGGTGCGCTGACGCTCCGTCGGCGCCCCAGCGTATCGGTCATGATCTTCGGCCGGGCAGCCGATTCCCCGGTGGCGGGTGAGGCCAGGCAAGATGGGTCTGTGACCCTCATCGATCAGCTGCCGCCGACCGCAGACCCCGACGCCCTCTACGAAGCCTTCGAGTCGTGGGCCGAGGAGCGCGGTCTCACGCTCTACTCCCACCAGGAGGAGGCGCTGATCGAGGTCGTCTCGGGCGCGAACGTGATCGTGTCGACGCCGACCGGCTCCGGCAAGAGCATGATCGCGGCGGGCGCGCACTTCGCGGCGCTGGCCAGGGACGAGGTCACCTTTTACACGGCGCCGATCAAGGCGCTCGTCTCGGAGAAGTTCTTCGAGCTGTGCAAGCTGTTCGGCACCGAGAACGTCGGCATGCTGACCGGTGACGCGTCCGTGAACGCGGACGCCCCGGTGATCTGCTGCACCGCCGAGGTCCTCGCGTCGATCGCACTGCGCGACGGCAAGGACGCGGACATCGGCCAGGTCGTGATGGACGAGTTCCACTTCTACGCGGAGCCGGACCGCGGCTGGGCCTGGCAGATCCCGCTGCTCGAACTGCCGCAGGCGCAGTTCATCCTGATGTCGGCCACCCTCGGCGACGTCTCCATGTTCGAGAAGGACCTCACCCGGCGCACCGGCCGGCCGACCTCGGTGGTCCGCTCGGCGACCCGCCCGGTGCCGCTGTCCTACGAGTACCGCTTCAGCCCGCTCACCGACACCCTCACCGAGCTGCTCCAGACGAAACAGGCGCCCGTCTACATCGTGCACTTCACCCAGGCGCAGGCCGTGGAGCGGGCGCAGGCGCTGATGAGCATCAACATGTGTTCGCGCGAGGAGAAGGACCGGATCGCCGACCTGATCGGCAACTTCCGCTTCACCACGAAGTTCGGTCAGAACCTCTCCCGGTACGTGCGGCACGGGATCGGTGTCCACCACGCGGGCATGCTGCCCAAGTACCGGCGGCTGGTGGAGAAGCTCGCGCAGGCCGGTCTGCTGAAGGTGATCTGCGGTACGGACACCCTCGGGGTGGGCGTCAACGTCCCCATCCGCACGGTGCTGTTCACCGCGCTCACCAAGTACGACGGCAACCGGGTGCGCACGCTGCGCGCCCGCGAGTTCCACCAGATCGCCGGACGGGCGGGCCGGGCCGGTTTCGACACGGCCGGTTTCGTGGTCGCGCAGGCTCCCGAGCACGTGATCGAGAACGAGAAGGCGCTCGCGAAGGCGGGCGACGACCCGAAGAAGCGCCGCAAGGTGGTGCGCAAGAAGGCCCCGGAGGGCTTTGTCGGCTGGACGGAGAACACCTTCGAGAAGCTCATCGCCTCCGAGCCGGAGCCGCTGACCTCCCGGTTCCGGGTGACGCACACGATGCTGCTGTCGGTGATCGCGCGGCCGGGCAACGCCTTCGACGCGATGCGGCACCTGCTGGAGGACAACCACGAGCCGCGCAGGGCGCAGTTGCGGCACATCCGGCGGGCCATCGCCATCTACCGCTCGCTGCTGGACGGCGGCATCGTCGAGAAGCTCGACGAGCCCGACGCGACGGGTCGTGTCGTGCGCCTCACGGTCGATCTCCAGCAGGACTTCGCGCTGAACCAGCCGCTGTCCACCTTCGCCCTGGCCGCCTTCGAACTCCTCGACCCCGAGTCGCCGTCGTACGCGCTGGACATGGTCTCGGTGGTGGAGTCCACGCTGGACGATCCCCGGCAGATCCTCGCCGCCCAGCAGAACAAGGCGCGGGGCGAGGCCGTCGCCCTGATGAAGGCGGACGGTGTCGAGTACGAGGAGCGGATGGAGCGGCTCCAGGACATCGGCTACCCGAAGCCGCAGGAGGAGCTGCTCTTCCACGCCTACAACACCTACCGCAAGAGCCACCCCTGGGTGGGCGACCACCCGCTGTCGCCGAAGTCCGTCGTGCGGGACATGTACGAACGGGCGCTGTCCTTCACCGAGTTGGTCTCCCTGTACGAGCTGGCGCGCACCGAGGGCATCGTGCTGCGGTACCTGGCGGGCGCCTACAAGGCCCTGGACCACACCGTCCCGGACGACCTCAAGTCGGAGGACCTCCAGGATCTGATCGAGTGGCTGGGCGAGATGGTGCGCCAGGTCGACTCCAGCCTGCTGGACGAGTGGGAGCAGCTCGCCAACCCGGAGGTGATGACCGCCGAGGAGGCGCAGGAGAGGGCCGACGAGGTCAAGCCGGTCACCACCAACGCGCGCGCCTTCCGGGTCCTGGTCCGCAACGCCCTGTTCCGGCGGGTCGAGCTGGCCGCCCTCGACCAGGTCGACGAACTGGGGGAGATGGACGCCGACGCCGGGTGGGACGCGGACGCCTGGGGCGAGGCGATGGACAAGTACTGGGACGAGTACGACGACCTGGGGACGGGCCCCGACGCCCGCGGCCCCAAGCTGCTGGTGATCCAGGAGGCGCCGCAGGACGGCGTCTGGCGGGTCCGGCAGATCTTCGACGACCCGAACGACGACCACGACTGGGGCATCAGCGCGGAGGTCGACCTCGCGGCCTCGGACGCGGAGGGCCGCGCCGTGCTGCGGGTCACCGCTGTCGGTCAGCTCTGAGCCAAGGAGACATTCCCGCATGACGAACCCGGCCGAGAGACTGGTCGATCTGCTCGACCTGGAGCAGATCGAGGTCAACATCTTCCGTGGCCGCAGCCCGCAGGAGTCGCTGCAGCGGGTCTTCGGCGGCCAGGTGGCGGGCCAGGCGCTGGTCGCCGCGGGCCGCACCACCGACGGCGACCGCCCGGTGCACTCGCTGCACGCGTACTTCCTGCGTCCGGGTCGGCCGGGCGTGCCCATCGTGTACCAGGTGGAGCGGGTACGGGACGGCCGGTCGTTCACGACCCGGCGGGTCACGGGGGTGCAGCAGGGCCGCACGATCTTCAACCTCACCGCCTCCTTCCACAAGCCCGAGGTGGGTCCGTTCGAACATCAGCTGCCGCCGGCCCGGAAGGTCCCCGATCCCGAGTCCCTGCCGACGGTGGTGGACGAGGTGCGGGAGCATCTGGGCGCGCTCCCCGAGCAGCTGGAGCGGATGGCCCGCCGTCAGCCCTTCGACATCCGCTATGTGGACCGGCTGCGCTGGAACGCCGACGACATCGAGGGCGCCGAGCCGCGCAGCGCCGTGTGGATGCGCGCGGTCGGGCCGCTCGGTGACGCCCCGCTCGTGCACACCTGCGCGCTGACGTACGCCAGCGACATGACGCTGCTGGACGCGGTCCGTATCCCCGTCGAGCCGCTGTGGGGTCCGCGGAGCTTCGACATGGCGTCCCTGGACCACGCGATGTGGTTCCACCGTCCGTTCCGCGCGGACGAGTGGTTCCTGTACGACCAGGAGTCGCCCATCGCCACCGGCGGCCGGGGACTCGCCCGCGGGCGGATCTACGACCTGGAGGGGCGGCTGCTGGTGTCCGTGGTCCAGGAGGGCCTGTTCCGGTCCCTGTAGATCACACGTGCTCGGTCTCCCGGTGCGGCGCGGTCCTGCGGCCCGCCCGGCGCAGGCGGCCCAGCAGTCCGCGCGGGTGGCGGGGCTGTTCCTGTCGGTGCGGTGCCCCGGTCCGGGGTACGGCGAGCGGCGGTGGCGCCGCTGCCGGGACGGTCGCCCCCGGTTCCGGGCGGAGCAGGGGGTGCCGGGCGCGGGCCTCGGCCACGGTCTGCGCCAGGTCGGCCCGCAGCCAGCCGATCTCGTCCGGTTCGACGGCCGTGGTGATCCGCTCGGCGACCTGGGCGGTGGCCGAGCCCGGTGCGCCGTGGGGCATCGTCCGGGGCAGGGAGCGGCTCAGGCGGGCGCGTTCGTCGGGGTCGGGGACGATCTCGGCGACGTGGGCCGGGTCGAGCAGGGAGGCCAGGGCCGCCGCGCGGGCCCACGGCCGGCCGTCCGCCTCGCGCAGCAGGAACCCGAGCTGCCGTCCCCGCCAGTTGCGGGCCCGCAGGTCGAGCCCCTCGGCCAGTTGCTCGCGCAGTCCGGTCGGGGTCCGTCCTGTCAGGAGTGGCTTGTTGTCGTCAGTGGCGGCGAACTGCCGCAGCTCTTCGGCCAGATAGTGCCAGACGACCGCGCGATACCGGTTGAGGTAGAAGGTCACCGGCACCACGACGCCCAGCCGCGCCAGGCGGGTGAACCTGCCCGGTGAGATCTCCAGAAGCTCCGCCGCCTCCCGGGTCCCGACCGTCTCGACGCGACCGCGCAGGGCCTCGGGGAACCCGGTCCGCGCACGCAACCGGTCGATCTCGGCGCTGCTCACCCGGCGTCCGCCACCGCCTTCGTCGGGGACGGTCCTGATGTGGCCGAGCCGGACGGCCAGGTCGAACTCGCCTCGCCTGAGCGCCAGTTCCCGGGCCGCTCTGGCGGGCGCGTAGGTCGGTCCTTGCGGTGTCGGGACGTTCTCTGCGGCCATGGTCGCTCTCCCCCGTGGAGTACGTGGTCCGCGCCGTTCGCGCGGCCTCGGAAAAACCGTAGCCGCTCGCGCGGATCTCGTGGCGGCCTGTGGATAACCCCACGGGAGGTTGCAAAAGTGCAGGTCAGGAGTCTTTCGCCGGGGTGCGTTCGGGCTCGCGGGCCTCGACGGCGAGGTGTTCGCCGACCCGGTTGACGAGCAGGGTCATCTCGTAGGCGATCTGGCCGATGTCCGCTTCCGCCGCACTGAACACGCACAGGCAACTGCCGTCGCCCGCCGCGGTGACGAACAGCACCGCGTCATCGAATTCGATCATGGTCTGTCTGACGCCGCCCGCGCCGAAGTGGCGGCCTGATCCCTTGGCGAGGCTGTGCAGCCCTGAGGAGACCGCGGCGAGGTGCTCCGCGTCCTCGCGCCGTAAGCCCGTGCTCGCCCCGGTGACCAGTCCGTCGTTGGACAGCACCAGTGCGTGACGCACGTGTTCGACGCGCTCCGTCAGATCGTCCAGCAGCCAGCCGAGTCTCTGGTTCTGCCCCATGGTCCCTGTATCTCCCCGTGTGCCGACTCCCCCTGGCTGGAGGATCTCTCCGCAAGCCTTCCCCACCCGGGGCGCGCGGACAAGCAGGATGGAAGCCATGGCACAGAAGATGACCGATGAGGAATGGCGGGCCTTCGTTTCGGAGGGAACCCGCACCGGAAAGCTGTCGACCGTGCGGTCCGACGGGAGTCCGCACGTGGCCCCGATCTGGTTCCTGCTGGACGGGGACGACATCGTGTTCAACACCGGCGCCACGACGGTGAAGGGCCGGAACCTGATCCGCGACGGACGGGCCGCGCTCTGTGTGGACGACGACCGTCCACCGTTCGATTTCGTGGTGGTGCAAGGCCGGGTGGCGATCTCGGAGGACCCGGACGAGCTGCGGCTCTGGTCGGCGCGGATCGGCGGGCGGTACATGGGCGAGGACAGGGCGGAGGAGTTCGGGGCCCGCAACGGCGTCCCCGGTGAACTGCTCGTCCGGCTGCGGGTCGAGAAGGTGCTCGCCCAGCGGGCCGTGGCGAGCTGACCGGCCGCTTTCCGCAGGACACGGTGCGCTGCGGCGCGAAGGACGCGTCGCCGCGCACCGGCGGACCGGCGGACCGGCGGACCGGCGGACCGGCGGACCGGCGGACCGGGCGATGGTGCGGGATCATGCGGTCCATGAGCGACGACCACACCCATGTCCAGGAGTTCTTCGGACCCCGCGCGGCCGACTGGGACCGCCGGTTCCCCGACGACGGACCCGCCTACGCGGCCGCCGTCGCCGAACTGGGCCTGCGCGAGGGCGGGCGGGTGCTCGACGCGGGCTGCGGCACCGGGCGCGCGCTGCCTCCCCTGCGGGCCGCTGTCGGCGCGTCGGGCCTGGTGCTCGGCGCGGATCTGACACCGGCCATGCTGGCGGCAGCCGTTGCGGCGGGCCGGGACGGCGACGGCCTACTGCTGCTGGCGGACGTGGCCGCGCTGCCGTTGCGGCCCGGGTCGCTGGACGCGGTGTTCGCGGCCGGGCTCATCGCGCATCTGCCGCATCCGGAGGAGAACCTGCGGGAGTTGGCGCGGGTGGTGCGCCCAGGGGGCACGCTCGCGCTGTTCCACCCCATCGGCCGGGCGGCGCTCGCGGCACGTCAGGGCCGCCGGATCACACCGGACGACCTGCGGGCGGAGTCGAACCTCCGTCCGCTGCTGGCCGGTTCGGGGTGGCGGATGACGTCCTACGTGGACGAGGACTCCCGTTTCCTGGCCCTGGCCGTGCGGACGCCCTGACCTGAGCGCCATCGGCCGTCGGCGGCGAGCCGCGGCACCGCCTGGGCCCGATGTGCCGTGTCCCCTCGGAGAACCGCGGTCCCGGGTGTGCCTCTGGAAGTCGTGACAACGGGCTCGCGTGCGCACTAGGGTGCGCGCGGTTGGTCGAACGGATGAGGAGGCTGGGATGGCCGGGACGGACGAGGACACCGTCGCCGCCGCGGACGACGCGCTCTACGTACTCACGGCGGTGCTCCTGACACCGGCGAAGTTCCCGAGCGTGCTGGGCGACGACTATCCGGAGGCCTGCGCGGCGCTCGGCCTCGCTCCGCTCGCCGACGGATACGGGCTGGTGCTGGGCCAGGACGAGGGCGGGGCCCGGTGGACCGTCGTGGTCGACGACGTCTCGCTGGTCGCCGTCGCCATAGCCTCCTGGGACTGCGGCATGGAGTACGACCTGTCGCCCGGCGAGCGCACGGTCGTCGCCGCGCTCCCCGGCTGGCCGCTCGCGGTCGCCGTCGCAGCCCCGCACGTCCCGGCGCCGCACGATCCCGCCCCGGAGATCGCGGACGGCCCGGTGTTGTCGCCACCGGACACCTCGGTGTGGGGTCCGGCCCAGCGCCGCCTGGGCGCGGACGAGATCGCCCTGCAGTGGGCGGTGTGGCGTGAGCAGCTCGACGCGACGGACTTCCCGACGTCCGCGAGCGCCGACACCCCCGACTCGGCCGACGGGGGCGACCAGGGCACGGACGGCGCTCGGGGCACCGGGCCGGGCGGCTCGGCGGCAAAGGGCCATGGCGGTGTCCGGCGGGTCTTGGCAGAGGCGCGCGCCTATGTGGAGGCGCCTCCGCCTCTGGGGCGGGTCCGTTCCTCCTTCGCGCCGGGTGACGCGCGGACCCTGCGTGCCGACGGGCCCGGCTGGTCGCTGGTGGCCAGGACCGACGACATCGCGTTCGTGCTGCTGGACGAGGAGCCCGGCGAGGTGCTGCCGGTGGGCCGGGGGCCGGAGCTGCCCAGCCTGCTGGAAGGCCTGGACAAGGTGGCCGTCCGGCCCCTCTGAGAGCGCCGGGGCTCGCCCGTGCGAACAGGGATCAGCGGCCCAGCTCCTTCCGGCTGACCCGGCGCAGCCTCCGTCGCTGGGCGGGATCCAGGGTGAGATACGCGGCGGCGGGCACGCCCAGAACGATCAGCAGCGCCGCCCACCAGGGCAACCAGATCAACAGAAGCAGCCCGACGGCCACGCCTCCCACGGCGATCTTGGTGTTCATCGACATGTGCGTCGCCTCCTCCGCGGCCACGGCCGCTCTCTGTTCTCACAACGGCTCCGCGCCACGCACGGTTCCGGACGGCGACCCTGAGACGTCCCTGACATGCGACCCCTAGTCGTCCCTTATATGGTCCTCCCCCGCCGCCGTGCGGCCCAGATCTTCAGGGCGGTCACCTCACGGGGACGATGGCGTCACGGACCGGTCTCGGTGCTGTACCCTCGGCGACTCCGATCAAGTAGTCAAATTTGAGGAATGCGGCATCCCGTGCAGAGGATCCCTGCGGCAACACCCTCCGAGATCTCCGAACTGGCCCGCTGCTGCGCCGTCTTCACACCGGGCGATCCGGCCCGCACGGGCACGGTCGCCTTCTGGCGCGCCGACGGTTCCGCACCGCCGCCGGTCGCGGTCGGCGCCGTCGAGCAGCTGACGGTCGCCCTGCCGGGTGACGACGGTGTCGGCCTGGTCGAGCTGTCCGCCGTCGTGCTGCCGGTGCGTGAGGCGCTGCCCGTACTCACGCGTGCGCGTGCCGACGCGCACAGCAGCCCCGAGACCGCGTTCTGGGGCGCGGCTGCCCTGCTGGCGCTGCAGTTCGTGGCGCGCGGGCTGCTGCTGCCCGGTCTCTCCGCGAGTGATCACGACGCCTGGCGGGTGGGCCCGCTGTCCGCGCCGGACGTCGACCGGGTCGCACGGCTGGCCGCGTCCATGCCCCCGCGGGCCCACGCGGTTCCCCTGGACGACGCGGCGCCGCCGAGGCTGCCCGTTCCCGAGCGCCTTCTGCGCGCCTTCCTGGACGCGGTGGCCGACACGCTCCCCCGCTCTCCCGCCGCCGCGCTCGTCACGGGAGGCCCCGCGTACGCGGATCGCGCGCCCCGGCGGCTGCCCGAGCAGCGCGCGTGGGCCGCCGAGCTGGCGGCGGACCAGGACACCGGGGTGCGGCTCGCCCTGCGGATCGAGGCGGTCGGCCTCGGCGACCCGGCGCGGCCTGATGCGTCACCCGTGTTTCGGGCCGTCCTCCAGGTGCACGCCGTCGGCGATCAGGCGCCGGTGCGGGACGCACGCGAGGTCTGGTCCGGGGCCACGAACGACTCGGCACGCGCGCGGACGGAAGCGCTGCTGGCGCTGCGCCGGGCGGTCCGCGCCTGGCCCGCGCTCACTCCGCTGCTCGCCGCGGCCGTTCCGGACGCCCTCGACCTCGCCGACGACGAGGTCGTCGACCTGCTCGGTTCGGGCGCCCGCGCGCTCGCGGCGGCCGGGGTCGAGGTCCACTGGCCCGAAGGGCTGGCGCGGAAGCTGACCACGCGCGCGGTGATCGGCCCGCCGGACGACGGACCACGAGGCGCGGGTGCGTCGTCGCGCGTGCCGTCGTTCCTGTCCGCCGACGCGCTGCTCGCCTTCGACTGGCGGTTCGCACTGGGCGACCAGCCGCTCACGCGCGCGGAGTTGGACCGGCTGGCCGAGGCGGAGCGCCCCGTGGTGCGGCTGCGCGACCGGTGGGTCCTCGTCGATCCGGAGGACGTCCGGCGGGCCAGGTCGCGGCAGGACGGCAAGGTGACGCCCCTGGACGCGCTCGGTGCCGCTCTGACGGGCTCCGCCGAGGTCGACGGCCACCGGGTCGACGTGCAGCCCACGGGCTGGCTGGCGGCCCTGCGGGAGCGGTTGGCGGCCCCTGAGGCGCAGCGGCCGGTGGCGCAGCCCGCCGCGCTCGCCGCTCCCCTGCGCGACTACCAGCGGCGCGGCCTGAACTGGCTGGCCGGCATGACCTCGCTGGGCCTCGGCTGCTGCCTCGCCGACGACATGGGCCTGGGCAAGACGATCACGCTGATCGCGCTGCACCTGCACCGCCAGTCCGACGACTCGACGGCCGGACCCACGCTCGTGGTGTGTCCGACGTCCTTGCTGGGCAACTGGCAGCGCGAGATCGAGAAGTTCGCGCCGGGCACGCGCGTACGCCGCTTCCACGGAGCCGGACGCGCGCTGGACGACCTCTCCGACGGCGAGTTCGTGCTCACGACGTACGGGACGATGCGGCTCGACACCGCGCGGCTCGCGGCGGTGGCGTGGGGCATGGTCGTCGCGGACGAGGCGCAGCACGTGAAGAACCCGCACTCGGCGACCGCGCGCGGGCTGCGCTCCATCGGTGCCCGCGCGCGCGTGGCGCTCACCGGGACGCCTGTGGAGAACAATCTGTCGGAGCTGTGGGCGATCCTGGACTGGACGACCCCCGGACTGCTGGGGCGCCTGGGGACGTTCCGGGCCCGTTACGCGCACGCCGTCGAAGGCGGCCATGACCCGGCCGCGGCCGAGCGCCTCTCCCGGCTGGTGGCGCCGTTCCTGCTGCGTCGGCGGAAGTCCGACCCGGGAATCGCCCCGGAGCTGCCCCCGAAGACCGAGACGGACCGCGCGGTGGCGCTGACGGCCGAACAGGCGGCGCTGTATGAGGCGGTGGTGCGCGAGACGCTCGCGGAGATCTCCGCAGCGGACTCCATGGCCAGGCGCGGGCTGGTCGTGAAGCTGCTGACCGGTCTGAAGCAGATCTGCAACCACCCGGCGCAGTACCTCAAGGAGGAGGAGCCCAGGATCGCGGGACGCTCCGGGAAGCTGGAACTCCTCGACGAGCTGCTCGGCACGATCCTCTCCGAGGGGGCGGGCGTCCTGGTGTTCACCCAGTACGTGCGCATGGCGCGGCTCCTCGAACGGCACCTGGCGGCACGGGGCGTGCCCACCCGACTGCTGCACGGCGGCACGCCCGTGGCCGCGCGCGAGTCCATGGTGCGGCGCTTCCAGGACGGCGAGATCCCGGTGTTCCTGCTGTCCCTGAAGGCGGCGGGCACCGGCCTGAACCTGACCCGCGCCGAGCACGTCGTGCACTACGACCGCTGGTGGAACCCGGCGGTCGAGGCACAGGCGACCGACCGCGCGCACCGGATCGGTCAGACCCGGCCGGTGCAGGTGCACCGGCTGATCGCCGAGGGGACCGTGGAGGACCGTATCGCCGCTCTGCTCGATCGCAAGCGGGCGCTGGCCGACGCGGTGCTCGGGGCGGGCGAGAGCGCGCTGACGGAGCTGACGGACGCCGAGCTGGCCGACCTGGTCGAGCTGCGAGGGGGAGCATGATGATCGACGACGGTGACCTGGAGCGCACGTTCGCGGCGCTGCCTCCCTCGCCGGGCCGCGGTTTCGCGCGCACCTGGTGGGGTCTGGCCTGGTTGAAGGCCCTGGAGGACTCGGCGCTCGACTCACGTCAGTTGAAGGCGGGACGGAAGCACGCGCGCGCGGGGGCCGTCGGCGCCGTCTCGGTGCGTCCCGGACGCATCACGGCGGTGGTCAGGGACGGCGACGGCGACACGCACCGGGCCGACGTCCTGCTGGCGGAGCTGTCCGGCAGCCAGTGGGACCGGTTCCTGGCCATGTCGGCGGAGCGGGCGGGACATGTCGCCGCGCTGCTGGACCACGACATGCCTCCGCATCTGGTGGAGGACGCGGAGTCGGCGGGCGTCGGACTGCTGCCCGGCATGGGCGATCTGGAGCCCCGGTGCGACTGTGGCGCGTGGGACCACTGCGCGCACACGGCGGCCCTGTGCTACCAGATGGCACGCCTTCTGGACGAGGACCCCTTCGCCCTGCTGCTGATGCGCGGGCGGGGCGAACGCGCCCTTCTGGAGGGCCTGCGGACGCTCGGCGCGACCGGCGATCCCGTGGAGACCGGGGCGACGGGGGTCGACGCCGTCGAGATCTACGCGACGGCCGCCGTGCTGCCGCCGCTGCCCCCGCCGCCGGAACGGCCGTCGGCACCCGGGAGCCCGCCGTACTTCGAGACCGGGACACCACCGGCGCCCGGCGTCGATCCCGCGCGCGTACGCGAGTTGGCCGCGCTGACCGCGTTCGAGGCCGACCGTCTGCTCGCCGAGGCGCTCCGGGGCTACGAGGGGCCGTCGCCGCGCGAGGAGTTGACGGTCGCGCGGGACGCGGTGCGGCTGGCCGCCGGGGTCTCGGACCCGGCCCTGCTGGAGCGGCTCGCCGAGGGCTCCGGGCTCGGCCGTCAGGGGCTGGCGGACGGGGTGCTCGCCTGGCGGCAGGGCGGTGCCGACGCGCTCGACGTGTGGGACGGGACGTGGACCGTCCCCGGTGCGTCGATGGCACGCGCGCGTGCGGCGCTGGAGGCCGCCTGGGAGCCGGACGAGCGGCCGTCGCTGCGGGCCGAGGCGAACCGCTGGACGGTCGTCGGGGGCGGGGCGCAACTGCGGCTGGGGCGGGACGGGCGCTGGTGGCCCTACCGGAACGAGCAGGGCCGCTGGGTGCCTGCGGGCGGACCCGCGCGGGACCCGGCGACCGCCCTCAGCGCCTGCGCCGCGCCCGACGGCGAGGAGGCCTAGGGGCCGGCTGAGGGCCGCGCGGGACCGCTCGGGGTGTCGGTGGCGACGGAGCGCGCCCGGCCCGACGACGGTCGTCGCCGGGCCGGGACGCGCGCGTGGACGCGGGTGTCGGGACGCGCGGACGGTCAGCCGCGGGCCACCAGCAGGTGGTCCATGGCCAGTTGGTCGAGACGCTCGAAGGCCATCCCGCGCGCGGCTGCGCCCTCGACGTCGAACTCCTCGAAGGAGGTGCGGTCCGCGAGCAGGGCCTGGAGGCCGTCCTCGGCGGTCGGCTGGGCGAGCTGGTCGAGGCGCGAGGCGCGCAGGGCCTCCTGCACCTCGGGGTCGGCGCGGAAGGTGGCCGCGCGCTCCTTGAGGATGAGGTAGTTGCGCATGCAGCCCGCGGCCGACGCCCACACACCGTCGAGGTCCTCGGTCCGCGGCGGCTTGAAGTCGAAGTGGCGCGGACCCTCGTACCCGGCCGTCTCCAGGAGGTCGACGAGCCAGAAGGCGGCCCGCAGGTCACCGGCGCCGAAGCGCAGGTCCTGGTCGTACTTGATGCCGGACTGACCGTTCAGGTCGATGTGGAACAGCTTGCCCGCCCAGAGGGCCTGCGCGATGCCGTGCGGGAAGTTGAGCCCGGCCATCTGCTCGTGGCCGACCTCCGGGTTGACGCCGTACAGCTCGGGGCGCTCCAGGCGCTCGATGAACGCGAGCGCGTGGCCGACGGTGGGCAGCAGGATGTCGCCGCGCGGCTCGTTCGGCTTGGGCTCGATCGCGAAGCGGATGTCGTAGCCCTGCGAGGTGACGTACTCACCGAGGAGGTCGAACGCCTCCTTCATGCGGTCGAGCGCGGCCCGCACGTCCTTGGCGCCGCCCGACTCGGAGCCCTCGCGGCCGCCCCACGCGACGTAGGTCTCGGCGCCCAGCTCGACGGCGAGGTCGATGTTGCGGATCGTCTTGCGCAGCGCGTAGCGGCGCACGTCACGGTCGTTGGCGGTGAACGCGCCGTCCTTGAAGACGGGGTGCGTGAAGAGGTTGGTGGTCGCCATCGGCACCTTCATGCCGGTCGCGTCGAGGGCCTGGCGGAAGCGCTTGATGTGCGACTCGCGCTCGGTGTCGGAGGCCCCGAAGGGGATCAGGTCGTCGTCGTGGAAGGTCACGCCGTGCGCGCCCAGTTCGGAGAGGCGCTGCACCGACTCGGCCGGGTCGAGAGCGCGCCGGGTGGCGTCGCCGAACGGGTCCCTTCCCTGCCAGCCGACGGTCCACAGGCCGAAGGTGAACCTGTCCTCGGGGGTGGGCTGGTAGCTCATGCCGCGGCTCCTCGCTCGCTTGCGACTATTTCGTCATGGCGGTTTACAAATTAGTATGCCGATGCACCTCTGGGAAGGGACAAGATGTCCCCGAAGGAGTGAGGTCCCGGCCCGCATGGCCGGAGCACCCTCGAAACAGCAGGTCAGAGCCTTAGAGCCGCAGAGCCGCGGAAAAGGGAGAGCCCGATGTCAGCAGCCGAGGGTCCGCTCGTCGTCGGTGTGGACACATCCACCCAGTCCACCAAGGCGCTCGTCGTCGACGTGGCCACGGGGCAGGTCGTCGCGAGCGGTCAGGCGCCGCACACCGTCACGACCGGAGCGGGGCGCGAGAGCGACCCGCGTCAGTGGTGGGACGCCCTCGGCGAGGCGCTGCGCCAGTGCGGCGACGCGGCACGGGAAGCGGCCGCGGTGTCCATCGGCGGTCAGCAGCACGGCCTGGTGACGCTGGACGGGCACGGCGAGCCGGTGCGTCCCGCCCTTCTGTGGAACGACGTGCGCTCGGCACCGCAGGCCCGCCGTCTCATCGACGAACTCGGCGGCCCCAAGGGCTGGGTGGAGCGCACCGGCAGCGTCCCCGGAGCGTCGTTCACGGTCACGAAGTGGGCCTGGCTCGCGGAGCACGAGCCGGACGCGGTGCGCGCCACCAAGGCGGTACGGCTGCCGCACGACTACCTCACCGAGCGGCTGACCGGCCAGGGCACCACCGATCGCGGTGACGCCTCCGGCACCGGCTGGTGGGCGGCCGCCGAGGAGTCGTACGACGCGGAGACCCTCGCGCACGTGGGTCTCGATCCCGCGCTGCTGCCGCGTGTGGTGCGGCCCGGTGAGGTCGCGGGCACCGTGCGCGACAGTCACGACCTGCCGTTCTCCAAGGGCACGTTGGTCGCGCCCGGCACCGGCGACAACGCCGCGGCGGCGCTCGGTCTCGGCCTGCGCCCCGGGGTGCCGGTGCTCAGCCTCGGCACGTCGGGCACGGCGTACGCCGTCTCCACCCGGCGGCCCGCCGACCCGACCGGCACGGTGGCGGGCTTCGCCGACGCGCAGGGCGACTGGCTGCCCCTGGCGTGCACGCTGAACTGCACGCTCGCCGTCGACCGTGTCGCGGCCCTGCTGAACCTGGACCGCGAGGCCGTGGAGCCCGCCTCCAGGGTGACGCTGCTGCCCTACCTCGACGGCGAACGCACCCCGAACCTGCCCAACGCCTCGGGACTGCTGCACGGGCTGCGCCACGACACGACGGGCGGCCAGCTCCTCCAGGCCGCCTACGACGGCGCCGTCCACGCGCTGCTGGGCGCGCTCGACCTGGTCCTGGACGAGGACGCCGACCGCTCGGTCCCGCTCCTGCTGATCGGCGGCGGCGCGCGCGGCTCCGCCTGGCAGCAGACCGTCCGGCGGCTCTCGGGCCGTCCCGTGCGGATCCCCGAGGCGAAGGAACTGGTCGCCCTGGGCGCGGCGGCGCAGGCGGCGGGGCTGCTGACCGGCGAGGACCCGGCCGCGGTCGCCCGGCGCTGGAACACCGCGGCCGGCCCGGTCCTGGACCCGGTCGAGCGGGACGACGCGGCGCTCGCCAGGATCTCCGGGGTACTCTCCGACGCGGCCCCGCTGCTGGAGCGGGGCGACGACGGCCGTTGAGGGCGCAGGCATGACCGCACCGCCGCACGAGGCGCACCCGGCCGGGCCGGGCCGGGCGCTGCCCGACACGCAGCAGGGCATGCGCCGCCGCAACCTGTCCCGGGTGATGCACGCCGTGAGCGCGGGCGGGCCGCTGTCCCGGGCCGCCGTCGCCTCCCGGATCGGCCTGACCCGAGCGGCCGTGTCGAGCCTCGTCGACGAACTCATCCGCTCCGGACTGCTCCAGGAGCTGGGCCCTGAGCGGCCGGGGCGGGTCGGACGCCCCGGATCCGCGCTCGCCGTCAGCGGTCAGGGCCCGGCCGGGATCGGCGCGGAGATCGGCGTCGACCACCTCGCGGTGTGCGCGGTGGACCTGCGCGGCGAGGTACGCGCGCGAAGCGTGCGGCACGGCGCGAACCGGGGACGCCAGGTCGCGCCCGTGCTCGCCGAACTCACCGCGCTGGTACGCCGTGTCGTGCGGGAGACGGAGCGGGCGGGACTGTGGCCCGCCGGGCTCGCCGTCGCGGTGCCGGGGCTGGTCGCCCGGGACGCCCGGACCGTCGTGCGCGCGCCCAACCTCGACTGGCGGGACACGGATCTCGGCGCGCTGCTGCCGAGCGGGTTCCCGCTGACGGTCGACAACGAGGCCAACTTCGGCGCCCTCGCCGAACTGTGGCTCGGCGAGGAGACACCACCCGACTTCCTGCACGTGTCGGCGGAGATCGGCATCGGCGCGGCGGTCGTGGTCGACGGCGGGCTGCTGCGCGGGACCAGGGGGTTCGCGGGCGAACTGGGCCATGTCCCGGTCCGTCCGGAGGGGCCCGCCTGCCCGTGCGGCGGACGCGGATGTCTGGAGCAGTACGCCGGTGAGGAAGCGGTGCTGCGGGCGGCCGGTCTGGAGCCGGGCGAGGACCGGGTCGGCCTGCTCGCGGACCGCGCCGCCGAAGGCGACGAGGACGTACGGCGGGCTCTGCGCGACGCGGGCACGGCGCTGGGCATCGCGCTGACCGGCGCGGTGAACCTGCTGGACCCGCAGGGCGTGGTCCTGGGCGGCGCGCTCTCGGGTCTCGCGCCCTGGCTGCTCCCGGCGCTGGAGCAGGAGCTTGACCGGCGTACGGCGGGCCCGGCCTGCCCGGTGACGGTCTCCCGGTTCGGCCCGGAAGGTCCGCTGCTCGGCGCCGCGCACTCGGTGGTGCGCGCGGTCCTCGACGACCCGGCGACGGTGGGCGAACGCGCCTGAGCCCCGCTCGGTCTCCCCTGTGTGCGGAGTCGATTCACCCGCGCGAGTGAGCGCGTTGTCCACAATCGGGCCCCTGTCCACGGAACCCCGTCACGCCCTTCTGCCGGACCCCCGAGCGCCGTACCGTGAATCACGCGGGGCATTCCTGACGGGCCGACAGCACAGTTCGGCACGGGGTGCGTTGAGGGGGACCCATGACTGCGGAGACGGAACGGGAGCCGACGGCACGGCGGACGAACACCTGCCGGTCGACCCCTGCGGCACCGTTCACCGCGACACCCTCTCCCCTCCTCTCGCGAAGATCCGCGAAGAGTGCCCGCCGCCGGGCGACACTCACCGCGGGGCCACCAGCGTGGCCACGACGGACTCCCTGCTCACCGCGGGATCTCCCGCGCGGTCACGACGCACTCCCGGCTCCGCGGGGTCACCCGCCCGGCCACGACGGACGCCCGGCACGGTGCCCACGCGGCGACGGCGGACGTACGGCACAGCGCCCCGCGGCGGCGGACACGCGGCGTGGCACGCGGGCGGCGGTGCCGGGCTCCCGTCGCGGCGCACGCCTGACGGCGGCGGACACGTCGCCGGCGGCCCCGGAACCGAACGGCTCCCCCACCCGGAAGGCGGCATCCCATGGACAGACCGAGGCCAGGACTCAACCGGCGACGATTCCTGCGGGGCACCGCCCTCGCCGCCGTGCCGTACGCGCTGCTCCCCGACGCGCGGGCGGGAGCGACCGCGCAGGCCGTCGACTACCCCCTCGCCGAGTGGCAGCCGGCGAACAGCGGCAACTACACCGTCTCCAACCGCCCGACCACGTATCCGCTCGACTACGTCGTCATCCACGTCACCCAGGAAACCTACCCGAACACCCTGTCCATCTTCCAGAACCCGGCGAAGAAGGTCTCCGCCCACTACGTGGTCCGCTCGGCCGACGGACACGTGGCGCAGTGCGTGCGCGAGGCGAACATCGCCTGGCACGCGGGGAACTGGGACTACAACACGCGCAGCATCGGCATCGAGCACGAAGGGTGGGTGGACCAGCCGGCCTACTTCACGAACACTCTGTACGAGCAGTCGGCCAGACTCACGGCGGCCGTCTGCGACACCTACCGCATCCCGAAGGACCGGGCTCACATCATCGGGCACTACGAGGTACCCGGCACCGACCACACCGACCCCGGCCCGAACTGGGACTGGACGCGCTACATCAGACTCGTCAACTTCGCCTGAAATTGCCCTTCACGGAATTCGTTCGGGTGACCCCGGTCGAAAAGGTTGTCCGCGCCGGTACCCGGAGTGACGATGTCCCCAGCCGCATCGTTCTCCGGGGAGGCCGAATTGACCGATCCGTGGGTCGCCCTGGAACCGGGGGCCGACCCCGCCGAACACGCGCGGGTGCTGCGGCGGGCGCACGAGACGTTCACCGCGGTCGGGACCGTGCCCCGCCCGGTGCGCTCCGTGGTGGCCGAGTCCTGGCGACGCTCCGCGCGGGCGGGCGTCGGGCCCGACGGCACGGCGGACGTGGACCTCGTCGACGGTGAACTGGGCGCCTACCGCGCAGAGCACCCCCTCGCCAGGGTGATGCCGGTCGTCCGCGAGCTGCTCGGCACGTTCGCGTCCGACGGCGAGCACCTGCTCGCGGTGTGTGACGCGAACGGCAGGCTCCTGTGGGTCGAGGGGCACCCCACGACCAGACGGCGGGCCCAGCGGATGAACTTCGTGCCCGGGGCCCGGTGGGCGGAGACGGCCATGGGCACCAACGCGCCCGGAACGGCCATCGCCCTGAACCGCCCGGTGCAGGTCTTCGCCGCCGAGCACTTCATACGCCAGGTCCAGCCGTGGACCTGCGCCGCGGCCCCGGTCCACGACCCACGGACCGGGCGGGTGCTCGGCGCCATAGACATCACCGGGGGGAACGGACTGGCACACCCGCACAGTCTGGGATTCGTGCAGGCCGTGGCGCGGGCCGCCGAGTCGCACCTGGCACTGCTCGCACCGCCCGTGCAGTCCGCCACGGGGGCACCGGAGCTGTCGGTGCTCGGCCGTGACGAGGCACTGCTGCTCGCCCACGGACGCAAGATCAGGCTGAGCCGTCGCCACAGCGAGATCCTCGTCCTGCTCGCGCGGCACCCGGAGGGCCTGACCGGCGACGAGCTGCTGTGCGCGCTGTACGAGGACGAGTCGGTGACGCCCGTGACGCTGCGGGCCGAGCTGGCCCGGTTGCGCCGAGTGCTGGGCCCGGGGCTGCTGGAATCGCGCCCTTACCGGTTGACGACACCGGTCGAGTGCGATGTGGCCGTCGTGGAGCGGAGGTTGGAGAGCGGCGCGGTGACGTCGGCAGCGGCGGCGTACCCGGGCCCGCTGCTCCCGACCTCGCAGGCCCCGGCGGTGGTACGGCTCAGACAGCGCCTGGCCGACGGTCTGCGGACGGCACTGATCACCGGCGGCGACCCGGACCTGCTCGCCGCCTGGGCACACGCGCCGTGGGGCGAGGACGACATCGGCGTGTGGCGCGCGCTGGCGGCGGCCCGCCCGACAGCGGCGGTCCGCGCCCGGCTGACGGCCCTGGAGTCGGAACTGTCGGCACCGAGGGGCTGGGAAGGGTGCGGGCCGTAGCCGCGGGGTGATGGCGGCCCAGAGGACTGGCGGCCTTGCGGTCTTGCGACCTAACGGACGGGCGCATCGGCGGACCAGCGGGCTTGCGGGCTAACCAACTGACGGACTTACGGTCCTTGCGGACTGGCCGACCGGCGCACTTGCGGTCTTGCGGTTTTGCGGGAACAGCCGACCGACGGACTGACGGTCTTGGGGGGTGTCCGTCCGGCGGACGAGCGGCTGTGCGGATTGGCGGACAAGCGGGCCGTACGGACCAGTCGAACTGCGGAGCAGCAGCCGTGCCGCCCGGCGGACCAGCAAGTCGTGCGGACCGGTGGCAACGTAGTTGCAACGTTCGGATGGCTAGCGTCGCGGCGAACGCTACCCAACGACGGGCAGCGCATCTGAAGGAGGCAGACCGGCATGACTCGTTACGCGGCGCCCGGCACCGAGGACTCGATCGTCTCCTACCAGGCGCGCTACGACCACTTCATCGGGGGCGAGTACGTGCCTCCGGCGCGGGGGCAGTACTTCGAGAACCCGTCGCCGGTGAACGGGCAGCCGTTCACCGAGGTCGCGCGCGGCACGGCCGAGGACGTGGAGCGGGCGCTCGACGCGGCACACGCTGCGGCGCCGGGCTGGGGCCGTACGTCGGTGACGGAGCGGTCCGGCATCCTGCTGAAGATCGCGGACCGGATGGAGGCCAACCTCGAGAAGCTCGCCGTCGCGGAGAGCTGGGAGAACGGCAAGCCGGTGCGCGAGACCCTGGCCGCCGACATCCCCCTCGCGATCGACCACTTCCGGTACTTCGCCGGGGCGATTCGCGCGCAGGAGGGGTCGCTCGGCGAGGTGGACGACGACACGGTCGCCTACCACTTCCACGAGCCGCTGGGCGTCGTCGCGCAGATCATCCCGTGGAACTTCCCGATCCTGATGGCGACCTGGAAACTCGCTCCGGCCCTCGCAGCGGGCAACTCGGTCGTCATCAAGCCCGCCGAGCAGACACCGGCGTCGATCCACTACTGGATGAGCCTGATCGCGGACCTGCTGCCGCCGGGTGTGGTCAACATAGTCAACGGGTTCGGGGCGGAGGCGGGCAAGCCGCTGGCGTCCAGCGCGCGGGTGGCGAAGGTGGCGTTCACCGGCGAGACTACGACGGGGCGGCTGATCATGCAGTACGCCTCGGAGAACATCAAGCCGGTGACGTTGGAACTGGGCGGTAAGTCGCCGAACATCTTCTTCGACGACGTGTGGGCGCAGGACGACGACTTCCGCGACAAGGCCCTCGAAGGCTTCACGATGTTCGCGCTCAACCAGGGTGAGGTGTGCACGTGCCCGTCGCGGGCGCTGGTGCAGCGTGGCGCCTACGCCGAGTTCATGGAGGCGGCCGTCGCCCGCACCGAGTTGATCAAGCCGGGGCATCCGCTGGACACGGACACGATGATCGGCGCGCAGGCGTCCAACGACCAGTTGGAGAAGATCCTCTCCTACCTGGACATCGGCAAGCAGGAGGGCGCCAAGGTCCTCACGGGCGGCGAACGGATCGAGCACGAGGGTGAGCTGAAGGGCGGGTACTACGTCCAGCCGACCATCTTCGAGGGCGACAACCGGATGCGGATCTTCCAGGAGGAGATCTTCGGGCCGGTCGTCTCGGTGACGTCCTTCGACGACTTCGACGACGCGATCAAGCTCGCCAACGACACGCTGTACGGTCTCGGCGCGGGGGTGTGGACCCGGGACATGAACACGGCGTACCGGGCGGGCCGTTCGATCCAGGCGGGTCGCGTCTGGACGAACTGCTACCACGCGTACCCGGCGCACGCGGCGTTCGGAGGGTACAAGCAGTCGGGGATCGGGCGGGAGAACCACAAGATGATGCTGGAGCACTACCAGCAGACGAAGAATCTTCTGGTGTCGTACTCGCCTAAGAAGCTGGGCTTCTTCTAGACGCCAAGAAGGGCGCCTGAACAGGTATTTCACCTGCCAGGCGCCCTTCCCGGCGTGCATCCGAGCCGCAGGGTGAGGTACAAATTAAATCCCGATATGTCCCACTGCGACCTACCGCCATGTACCAGGCGGGGACCATCCCCGCGGTGCGGGGAGCAGGCGGTGCCCGCGGCCTGCGGCTTGCTCACGCCGGGGCCATCCCCGCGGGTTCGGGGAGCAGCGCCCTGGTCGTCGGTCTCGGTCTGGACGGCGGGGGCCATCCCCGCGGGTGCGGGGAGCAGTACGGCCGCCCTCAAGAGACCGCGGCGAGGACGGGGCCATCCCCGCGGGTGCGGGGAGCAGCAAGTCGGCTTCACCTGGCACCGGCGCCAACAGGGGCCATCCCCGCGGGTGCGGGGAGCAGCACTTCGCGCTGGCCCCCCGCGGATGCGGCGAGGGGCCATCCCCGCGGGTGCGGGGAGCAGGGACGGCGGGATCAGCCTGTACGCGCCCCTCGAGGGCCATCCCCGCGGGTGCGGGGAGCAGACTCCGTGACCAGCGGGTTTACCGGTGCAGCGGCCTTGTTTCTGCCACTTGCAGAGATTCCGACAAAAGGGACACACATCGCTTCCCGGACGGCTCCCTCCGACGGGCAGCGCGCCGTCACAGCTGGTGACGGACCCCGGCCTCCTGCTGCGCCTCAGTGAGCTGTGCGCGCAGATCACCCTCGATCGACTCGCGGGCCTTCCCGCGGCGGAAGAGCGGCAGCACGGTGCGCTGCTTGCCGTCCTCGACCAGAAGAGCGAGACCGCCGTAGAGCGCGAAGGCTCCGATGCCGAGACCGGTCCAGCCCGCGGCGATCTGGAACGCGTTCCCGAGACCTGCCTCGTAGAGGCCCGTGAGGGCGAAACGCACCGCGGTGAGGCTGAGCAGGACAGCGAACAGGGGCTTGGACTGAGCGGCCGCCCCGGCGAGCGCAAGCACGAAGGGCACGAGCGCCAGAAGGAACACCGCCTGGATGACCAACGGTTCATCGGGCGGGGATCTCAAGGACGTGACGCTGGTTCCCGCCCAGGCGGCACCGAGCAGCAGCAGCGCCGTGCCGGATCCGGCGTCGCGGGCCAGGAAGGCGAAGGTCCCGCCGACGAACTGGAGCGGCACGACGAAGATGAGGACGAGCAGAAGCAGAACGCTGCTCTGCCCGGTCGGCACCCAGCCGAGTTGGAGGGAGGAAAGGAGCGTACTGCCCATGCCCAGGGCGAAGAAGCCCAGAGGGAGCGGGCTGGCGATCGGGCGCAGCACGATGCGCGTCACGTTCTCGGTCTTCAGCGGTTCTGCGGGGACGTCCGGGCCGGATTGCTGTGGCATCGGGCAAGCCTACGAGGTCGGGGGCCGGGCTGACGGACGCGGTACTCGCGGCGGCGCCGCCGCGGGCCCATCGCCGCCGAAACCGGCGGAGCCGGCCGCACTCAGGACCGAGTAGGCGTCATCCTGCGGTACCTGACCGGACGACTTGTTGCTCGGCGAGGGGAGATCGGGACCCGGTGACGGCGACTGACCGCCGACCATCAGGCCTTCCTCGCCCTGACTCATCTGCGGTGCGGTGACACCTACGCCCAGCCCGCCGGCGGGCTCGGGATCGGCACTGCGACGGCATACCGCTACACAAGCGAAGCCTTAGACGCCATGTTGCGCCTTGTGAGCGCTGGGCTTAGCCAGACTTGGGCAGAGCGTTGAACACCTTGGCCGTCTTGTGAACCCCAGCACCCTTGATGCCGGGTGACGGGAAAAGCTCAGCCAAGGCCTTCAAGAAACAAAAGCCCCGTCACCGAGCCAGGACCAGTACGCATCCTCAGCCGGGCGCAGTCGCGCAGCGGGCCCGCGCAGGACTGGCCCGACTTGCGATAGCCGTCCTCGAGCGCGACCAGTTCCTCGCCGCCGACGGCCCATACATCGACGAGGACGAGTAAGCAGGCTATGGCTTTCTCCGGGCGGACATTGAGGTGGATGCCGTCGGCCCATCCAGACACATAGCTGGCCCCTGCAGTACATGACCGCGGCGTGGTCAGCCCACCACCGCTGGGTCAGCCGCATGACCGTGGCCGGAGACAGGCCAGCCGAACTGCCCGGGAATTGCTCCAGCACGAGCAGAGGCACGAAAGCAGGGATGGGATCTCGTGACGACACCGGCGACCAAGATCTGGACCATACGCGGGCCAGCCTCCGTCCAACCTTCCATCTGGCTGCCGTTCGTGCTGGTCAGCGACTTACGCGGCCTGTACCACCAGCAGACGAAGAACCTGCTCGTCTCGTACTCGCCGAAGAAGCTGGGCTTCTTCTAGAGCTTCAGGGGAAGGGCGCCTGAACCGGGGAATCTCCCGTCAGGCGCCCTTGCCGTCCGCTGTCCGAGCGCGACATTCGGTCTGCGTGGCGCAGTGAGCGTTCGGAGTGGCCGCCCCTTTCGGCAGGCAGGCAGTAGTCAGTCAGGTGGGCAGCGCGGCCTGCCCGGCTGTAATCGAGTTGCCGCCCTCACCGCCGCGCGTGCAAGGTCTGGATCATGCTCGAAGTGCGGGTCCTTGCGGCTGACGACTGGCTCCTCTGGCGGGAGTTGCGGCTGGCCGCGCTCGCCGAGGCGCCCTCCGCGTTCGGCTCGACGCTGGCGCAGTGGCGGGGCTCCGGCGATCGGGAGGACCGTTGGCGGGCCCGTCTTTTGATTCACGGCGCGTGCGATCTCGTCGCGTTCCTCGACGACCTTCCGGTGGGCATGGCCAGTGGAGTCCCGGGCGAGGCGGCGCAGACCCTTGAGCTGATCTCGATGTGGGTCGACCCCACGGCCCGCGGCAAGGGCGTGGGCGATTGCCTGATCCGAGCGGTCGAGCGGTGGGCGGTGGAACGCGGCGCCACGACGCTGCGGTTGTCTGTCATGCCGGACAACCACAAGGCAATCTCCCTCTATGCGCGGCACGGCTTCACGTACCGAGGCGAGACCGGCGCTCCTCTGCCCGGTGGCATCGGCGAGGATCGCGTCATGGTGAAGAAGCTGGCCTCTGTCTGATCTCCGCATCCGGTTACGCCGCGTCCAGGTCAACGCCCGTCGCATCGCATTCTGTCCGTCGCCGTCACCAACGCCCTCGCCCTCGCCCTCGCCCGAAATGCTGCGCGCAGCTGAGGACTTGGCGTCCGTCGACTGGTCGGGCAGTCTCCGACCCGGGGCGACACGGCAGCGCGGCGTTCTGGTGGCTACCCTCCGGGGCCGTCGTCACGGTGTGACGGGTGCGCACGGGAGTCGTGAGAAGTCTCCGGATGATTCTGGAGAGTCAGCCGTGGGAACTGAAGGATCCGGGGGGGCTTTCTCGGCGCCCGCGAACCGGTCGGACGCCGCTCCATGCGATGGGAGACCGATCAACGATGCTCACTCCGGTGCGGAGCAGAATACGCACGGCCGTGCTCGCGCTCTCGGCCTGCACGGCCCTCACGTTGGGTGCGGCCGGAACGACCGGCGCGGCAGCGGCGCCCGCTCCCGCTGCCACCGTCGCGAAACAGGGTCCCACCTCGGTGGCGTACGTCGAGGTGAACAACAACAGCATGCTGAACGTCGGCAAGTACACCCTCGCCAACGGAGGTGGAAACGTCTTCGACGTCGCCGTGATCTTCGCGGCGAACATCAACTACGACACGAGCACGAAGGCAGCGACGCTGTACTTCAACGAGAACGTGCAACGCGTCCTCGACAACGCCGCGACTCAGATACGGCCGTTGCAGCAGAAGGGCATCAAGGTCGTCCTCTCGGTGCTCGGCAACCACCAGGGTGCGGGGTTCGCCAACTTTCCGTCCCAGCAGGCGGCTTCGACGTTCGCGAAGCAACTCTCCGACACCGTCACCAAGTACGGTCTGGACGGCATCGACTTCGACGACGAGTACGCCGAGTACGGCAACAACGGCACCGGCCAGCCCAACGCCAGCTCGTTCGTGTACCTGGTCTCGGCACTGCGCTCCAACATGCCGAACAAGATCATCAGCCTCTACAACATCGGGCCCGCCGCATCGCGCCTCTCCTACGGTGGCGTCGACGTCTCGTCCAAGTTCGACTACGCCTGGAACCCGTACTACGGCAGCTGGCAGGTCCCCGGAATCGCCCTGCCCAAGGCGAAGTTGTCGCCGGCGGCCGTCGAGATCGGCAGGACCTCGCAGAGCACGGTGACCAGCCTGGCCCGACGCACGGTCAGCGAGGGGTACGGCGTCTTTCTGACGTACAACCTCGACGCCGCGAATCGCAGCGCCGATGTCTCCGCGTTCACCAGGGAGTTGTACGGCAGCGACGCCACCTACACGCCGTAGTCCCCGCACGCCGTAGTCCGGGCATGCTTCCCGGCGTCCGGTACCCCCTCGGCACCTGCCGCGTCTCGTAGGGCCGGGTCGACCGCGCTTCCGACAACGTTGTCGGAAGCGCGGTCGTCTTGTACGCGGCACCCAGCGGTTGCGGATGACGCCGGACTCCGTCATGTCCCCCGGAACGTGCGGCCTCAGCCCGCAGCTTCGAGGCGTCGACCAGCAGTCTCGTCGATGCCAGCGTCTTGGTCAGTGTCAGGACTCTCGTCGGTAGGCGAGGCCGCGTCTGCCAGCCGGTTGTGGCGGTCGATCTCCGGCATGTGCTTCTCGGCCCAGATCCGCAGGGCGGAGAGCGGGACTTCGAGGGAGAGGCCCAGCTCGGTGAGCCGGTAGTGCACGGCGGGCGGGACGGTCGGCTCCACGCGGCGCTCGACCAGACCGTCGCGGACCAGGCTGTGCAGCGTGACGGAGAGCATCTTCTGCGAGATGCCCGGGACCCGGCGCCGCAGCTCCGCGAAACGCAGCTCGTCCGGGGCCTCCCCGGCCAGCACCTTGACCGTCATCGACGTCCACTTGGTACCGATGCGGGAGAGCAACTGGCGGGTCGGGCAGCGCGGGTCGAGCAGGTCGCCGCGCTCTCCTGGGCGCCGGTCATCTGCGCCGGGGCTCGACGTGGTCACCTGGGGCTCACCACCTGAGGGGAAAGTGCCGTCTTGGGCAGACCACAGTAGTTCCCTAACGTGACCTGGTCACTCTTTCTCACCGACCCTCTGGAGTCCTGCCATGCCCGAGCTGCGCCGCGTCACCGTCAACGGTGTCGAACTGAACGTCGCCCTCGCCGGATCGGGCCCGGCCGTCCTGCTGCTGCACGGCTTCCCGCACACCTGGGAGGTGTGGACGGACGTCATGGCCGATCTGTGCGACCGTCACCGCGTCATCGCCCCTGACCTGCGCGGGTTCGGCGCGAGCGGCCGGGCCGACTCCGGGTACGACGCGGGCACCCTGGCCGAGGACGCCGCTTCGCTCCTCGCCGCGCTCGGCGTGTCCTCGGCCTCGGTGGTGGGCATCGACGTCGGCACCGCGCCCGCCTTCCTCCTCGCCCTGCGCCGCCCTGATCTCGTCCGGCGCCTGGTCGTCATGGAGGCGGTCCTGGGCGGGCTGCCGGGGGCCGAGGACTTCCTCGCCGACGGGCCGCCCTGGTGGTTCGGCTTCCATTCCGCCCAACCGGGCCTCGCCGAGACCGTGTTGGAAGGCCACGAAGCCGAATACATCGACTGGTTCCTGAACTCCGGCACGCTCGGCGACGGTGTGCGCCCCGCCCTGCGGGACGCGTTCGTCCGCGCCTACACCGGGCGCCAAGCGCTGGGCCGCGCGTTCTCCTCCTACCGGGCCCTGCCCGAGAGCGCCGCACAACTCACGCGGGCGGTCGCCACCGCTCGTCTGACGGTGCCGACGATGGCGCTGGGCGCACATCCCATCGGGGGCACGCTGGAGCGTCAACTCCGCCCGGTGGCCGACGATCTCACCGGGCACGTCATCGAGGACTGCGGCCACATCATCCCCTTGCACCGGCCGCAGGCCCTGCTCGCCCTGCTGCGTCCGTTCCTGGCCGGTGAGGACGCGGAGGAGGGGAGGGCGGAGCAGGGCTGACGTGGAGAGCGTGGCGGGGACGGTGGCCGCCCCCGCCACGCTCTCCCCGCTACCGCCCCCGCGCCGCCGTCCCCGCTACCGCCCCCGTCGACCAGCCGTCCGACGCCGGTCGACGCACCGCCGCCGCGACCGCTCAGGTCAGTCCGCCGCGAACGCTCATGTCAGGCCGCTGGGGCCGACGTTCGGCCCGAGAGCCCAGGATGAGAGGCCGCCGGGGCCGACGTTCGGTCCAGTCGCCGGGCCGTCAGGACGACGAGGTCACCGTTCGACCGAAGTGGCGGGCGAAGAAGCGGACCGCGCTGTCGGGCTCGAACCTCGGCAGATCCTTGTGCCTGCCCGAATTGGCGTGCAGCGTCTTCTCCTTCGAGGCGAAGGCGGCGAACAGCGCGAGAGCCGCCTCCCGCGGAATGTGCTCGTCGTCCCACTGCGTGGCGAACTCGACCCGGATCGTGATCTGCCGTGCCTTCTCGACCAGGGCATCGGGCCAGTGCTGGCCGAAGACCGCGGCCGGTCGGGGCGTGGGCAGTTGGCGCCGCTGCGGTCGAAAACCCCTGCGCGATCGGTGACATGGGAAGTCTAGGATCCGATCATCGAAAAAAGGGGGGTTCCACAGGTGGGGAACGTAAGAAGACCGCTGGCCGGGGCAACCGCTGCCGCGCTGGCCGCGCTGGTGATGACGGGGTGTGGGCAGAGGCCGCACTACGCGAGCGACGGCACGCCTCTGCCCGCGGCCTACAAGGAGGTCGGTCAACTGCCGGAGAGACTGGCCGCGGACGGCACCACCATCGTGGTGGGCGACCCGGCGGCGCCAACCACGGTCCGGCTGTACGAGGACCCGCGCTGCCCGATCGTCGAGGAGTTCGAGGCGACCGGCGCACCCGCCCTGCACGGCATGACACTGCGCCGTGAGACCAGGACCGAGTACGTCCTCGCGTCCTTCCGGGACGACCGGGTGGGCGGCGACGGATCCAAGCGTGCGGTCAACGCGCTCCGTGCGGCGCTGGAGGCGGGCAAGTTCACCGAATACCGCGCCGTGGTGTTCGCGCACATGCGGGAGAACGAACACGCCGGTGGCTTCTCCACCGAGGACCTGCTGAACCTCGCCATTCAGGTACCGGGGCTGCGGAGCGCGACCTTCGATTCCGCCGTGTCGACGATGAAGTACGCGGACTTCGTCACGGCGTCGCAGCAGCGGTACGAACGGGCGGGCGGCGACGACCCGCTCGGCCCCGGCACTCCCGCGGTCGCCGTCAACGGCACGTGGATCCAGGGCGCCCAGCGCGACCTGATCTTCGGCAGGACGTCGTTCGGCCGCCTGCTGAGCCAGGTCAACTCCTAGGCCCTGGCGCGCTGGTGGCGGTCGGGACGTACGCGGGGCGCGGTCGGCTCGCGTCGCTGTCCCCCCGGGTGGGCGCGAACCAGGAATCGTGTCCGCCACGTCAACTCAGCTCGCCGGGCGCGATCTCAAGAGGACGCCTCCACCGCACGCGCCACCAAGTCCCCGAAGTTGTCGTGCTCTTCGAGATCTCCGCCCTCGCCCGGCCACCACTCGTACGCGATCCACTCGCCGTCCTCTGCGACGCGGCCGGAGTCCAGCAGCCAGTGGCCGCCGCTGCCGCCGTCGTCGTTCGTGATCAGCAGGGACCGTTCGAGGGTCCCGGTGACGTCCGGGAACCCCGCGGACTCCCAGGCTTCCAGGAGTCCGGGGTCCAGGTCGGGGAACCAGCCGATCTCCTCGGCCCCGAGCAGATCGAGACGGCCGATGGTGGTCCAGCCGTTGCTGGTCAGCAGGAAGTTACGGTACGCCGGTGGCAGCCTGACGCCGAGCCGCGCTTCCGCGGCCAGCACCGCCTGCTCGCTCGCCGGTTCGCGGCCGGGCCGACGAGTCTCCCGCTGCGTCTGGCTCAGCGGGTGCTTCGCTCTGCCGTCCGACCCGGCCTCGCGGAGACGGTCCTCGTCCGGGAACGCCGAGCCGCAGTCACTGAGGAACGCGCGCCACTCGGTGACGGTCGACGGCCCCGGCTCGGGGCGTGGCGCGGTCTCGTCACCCTCGCTCTCCTTCCTCGGCCCGGCGCCGGAAGCGGACATCGGCTCGGCACGCCGCTGCCGCGCCAAGTCCCGCGCGCTGTACGACTCCGTGACCGTGGGCAGGCCCTCCGGAAGGGGGCCCATCCGCACGGCCGGTGGTTCCTTCGCGACCCGCCGCCCCGGTACGCGACGGGATCGTGGCCCGCGGGGTGACGGTAGCCGGTGAAACCGCTGCTCTGGGCGAGGAAGCGGACGGCTTGGAGTCGCAGGTGCGGATCGCCGTTGCTCGCGTGGATGTCGAAGCGGTAGCGGTCGTAGGCGCGGGGTTCGACGTAAATCCGATAGGGCCGGGACTCGTGCCGGTCGTCGAACGACTCGCCCCCGCGGGAGTCCAGCACGCGCCACAGTCTCCCGTCCGTCGAGCCGTGCACCACCCAGGACCTGGGATCGCGGTCGGGTGCGTCGCCGGACGACGTGAGGACGTACTGGTCGATGACGACAGGTCGCGGGAACCGGAATTCCAGAGATGCCTCGTTCCGCGGCGCGAACCATGTGCTGTGCGTTCCGTCGACGAGGTTGGCGGCCACCTCGTCCGCGGCCCGGTGCTCGGCACTGGCCCACACGGTGGTCACCATGTCGGTGACGTCCGCGTTGCCGGAGGGGCTCGGTGAACGCAGGGCCACCGAGGCGGCGTTGCCCGCCCGGTCACGCCAGGCCGCCCGGCGCAGGGGCAGTTCGGTCCCGTCGTCGATCAGCAGTCGCAGCCGGTCGGCCGGACGCCACCCGGCGGTGCCCTCGGTCTCCGTGTCGAACTCGTGCCCGCCGGCCCGCTCGACGTCGAGGGGATCGCTCGCGCGGTCCTGGAGTTCGCCCCGTATCTCCCTCACGTCCCCGGCGGCGGTGACGTGGTGGCCGGAGCAACTCGCCAGATCGCGCGACAGGGCGAGGGAGGACTGGGCGCCGTCCACCGTGCCCCAGGAGACCGCCTGCGGGGCCGCGTTGCCGCCGTCGTCCACGTACAGCAGGAGTCGGTGGCCCGGCTCCCACTCCTCGGCGTTCCCGGCGCGCAGCCAGGTCCGGAACGTGAACGCGGAAACCTCGTCCGGCATCGGCTGACTCCCCCTCGCTGATCACGCCGACGCGAAGATCACAGCGACGCACGGCGTGGCCAAGGGTAGGCCCCTGCGGGGCAGTTCGCGGTCGGACCTTCAAGGGACCTCGTACAGAGGGCCTTTCAGGACGCGGTTCAACGGCCCTCCGGACGCGGTTCGACGGCCTTTCAGCACACGGTTCAAAGGTCTTTCAGCACGCGGTCGAGCGCCGCACGGCCCGCGGGTCCCCAGTGCGGCTTGCCGCCGGGGAGGCCGCGGTCGCCGTTCTGTCCCATGAGCATCAGGAACAGGCTCTTCATCGCGGCCAGCCCGCGGGCGCGCCGGATCGTGGCCTCGTCCGCGTGCGCGTACGTGTCGAAGAACCGCGTGGCCGTGCCCTCGGGCAGCAGCACCCACGCGGCGGCGAGGTCCCACGCGGGATCCCCGGCGAACAGGTCGCCGAAGTCGACGACGCCGGAGAGCGTCCCGTCCGCGACCACGACGTTCGCGGGGTGGAGGTCGCCGTGCACCCACACCCTCGGCCCGTCCCACGCGGGGGCCGCGGCGGCGTCGTCCCAGACGTCCCGTACCTCGGCGGTGATGCCGTCGGGGGCGACGGCCCGGAGGAAGGTCTCGAAGCCCTCCGTGCAGTCCTTCGGATGGCGGCCGCGGTCCGTGGAGCCGGGCGCTGTCGCGGGCGCCTCCTCGTGGAGTGCCCGGAGGAAGCCCGCCAGGGTGTCGGCCGCGTGGGCGCCGCGGCTGATCGCGCAGAGGTCGAGGGGCTCGCCGGGGACCCACGTCATCACGGTCCAGTGCCTGGGGAAGCGCGCGGACGGTTCGCCGGACCGCACCGGGGTCGGCACCGGGAGCGGCAGGCGCGGGGCCAGCACGGGGAGCCAGCGCCGTTCCTTGAGCTGGTGTTCCGGGGTGGGGTCCATGCGCTGCATGCGCACGGCCAGCTCGTCCCCGAGGCGCCACATCTGGTTGCCCCAGCCTCCCGGCACGTCCCGGACCGCCAGTCCTGCGAGGTCCGGGTGCTGCTCGCGGAGCAGCTCGCGGACCAGGCCCGGGGTGATCTCGATCTCAGTGTCGGTGCCGGTGTCGGTCATGCGACGTCACGGTACCGAGGCGGCGGACGCGGCGGGCTCCCGCTCCCGGGGCGTTCCGGCACGGTCCCCCGGGCGCGCGGGCGGCGGGGTCGGGTGCCGGGCCCTTCATGGCGCCGGGCGGCCCCGCTTCCCGCCCCGGGAATACAGGAGTGGGGACGGGGTACGTTCGGCTCGCCGCTCGGCCTGTGCCGGACAGGGCACCGCGGCCCCAAGGATCTCCTGCCTGTTCCGGCCCGGTGAAACGATGACCAGTGTCCAGGAACCGACCGATCCGACCCTGCTGGAGAGCGACCCGCACCCCTCCGACGCGGAACGGGTGCGGCAGATCCGGCGGCGGCTGGAGAGACTGATCGGCATAGCCGCCACCGAGGGCAACCGGCTCGTCCCGCTGCGCAACGGGGACGAGATCTTCGCCGCCATGCTCAGGGCGATCCGCGAGGCCGAGCACACCGTGGACATGATGACCTTCGTGTACTGGAAGGGCGACATCGCGCGCGAGTTCGCCGAGGCGCTGGCGGAGCGCGCCGCCGCCGGAGTGCGGGTGCGGCTGCTCCTCGACGGCTTCGGCAGCCGGCTGATCGAGACCGAGCAGCTCGACGCTATGGAGAAGGCCGGGGTCGAAGTGGCCTGGTTCCGCAAGCCGTTGTACCTCTCCCCGCTCAAGCAGAACCACCGCTGCCACCGCAAGGTGCTCGTGGTCGACGAGGAGACCGCCTTCACCGGCGGGGTCGGCATCGCCGAGGAGTGGTGCGGCGACGCCCGCGACGAGACCGAGTGGCGCGACACCCATGTCCAGGTCCACGGGCCCGCGGTGGACGGCATCGCCGCCGCCTTCACCCAGAACTGGGCCGAGTGCCACGGCGAACTCCTCACCGATGAGGACCGGTTCATCGAGCACCGCCCGCAAGGGGACGCCGTGGTGCAGGTGGTGCGCGGCTCCGCCAGCTTCGGCTGGCAGGACATGCAGACCCTCATCCGCGTCATGCTCGAATCCGCCGAGGAGCGTTTCCGGCTCTGCACCGCCTACTTCTCACCGGACGAGTACTTCGTGGAGCTCCTCTGCGAGACCGCGCGGCGCGGGGTCGACGTGGAGATCGTGCTGCCCGGCCCCCACACGGACAAGCGTGTCTGCCAGCTCGCGGGCCAGCACCACTACGAGGACCTGACCGCCTGCGGGGTGCGCATCCACCAGTACCAGCCGACGATGATGCACGCCAAGGTCATCACCGTGGACGGCATCGCCTCCCTCATCGGCTCCACCAACTTCAACCGCCGCTCCCTGGACCACGACGAGGAGGTCATGCTGGCCGTCCTCGACCCGGAGTTCACCTCCACCCTGGACGAGCACTTCGACTCCGACATCGCGCGCAGCGAACTCATCGGCCGGGGCCGGTGGAAGAGGCGCCCGATCCTGCAGCGCGCCCGGGAGGCCGCCGTCCAGCCCCTCCGCCGCTTCCTGTGACCGCGCCGACCGGCCCGTTCCGCGCCGCCGCGCCCCCGGACGACTGACCCGGGCCTCCCCCGCCCCACCGGGCCCGGTCCCGGGACCGCCCCGGCCCCAAGCTCCCTGCAAGGGGCCGTCCTTACAGTGATCGCCGGACATGCAGGAGAGCTGTTTCCGCGACGACTGCGAAGGGCCACTCGGCGACCATGAACAACGCGTCCCCACCAGGGCAGCTCTGGTTCCGGCGATACGCCCCGTCGGACGATGCCGCCGTCCGCCTGGTGTGCTTTCCGCACGCCGGCGGTTCGGCCAGTTACTTCCACCCGGTGGCCCGCGCGCTCGCGCCGGACGTGGAGGTGCTCGCGGCCCAGTACCCGGGGCGCCAGGACCGCTACCGCGAGCCGTGCGTGGACAGCGTCCAGGAACTCGCGCGTCTCAGCACCCTGGCGCTGCGGGACGGGGACGACCGGCCGTTCGCCCTCTTCGGGCACAGCCTGGGCGCCATGGTGGCGTACGAGGTCGCGCGGAACTTCGCGGCCGCGGGCGGGGCCGGGCCGGTGCACCTGTTCGTGTCCGGCCGCAGGTCGCCCACCCACCACCGTGACGAGTCCGTCCACCAGTTGAGCGACGACGGGCTGATCGGCGAGGTGGTGGCGCTCGGCGGCACGAGTCCGCAGATCCTCGCCGATCCGGAGACGAGGCAGCTCGTGCTGCCCGCGCTGCGGAGCGACTACCGGGCCGCCGAGACCTACCGGCACGGGCCGGGGGCGGCCGTCCGGTGCCCGGTGACCGCGCTCACCGGCGACGCGGACCCGCGGACGTCCCTGGAGGAGGCGGCGGCGTGGCAGGAGCACGCCCCCGGCGGGTTCGAGCTGCTCGTCTTCGGCGGCGACCACTTCTTCCTGAACGGCAGGGCGGACGACGTCGTCGCGGCGCTGCGGGAGCGTCTGTCCGCCTTCACCACGCTCGGGCGGCGGACCCCGGACGGGACGCCACCGCAACGGCCAGTCAGCTAGGAGAGAACGACAGATGACCGACAGCACCGCGATCGCCGGGGCCGAGTCCCCCGCGGTCCCCTCGTTCCCGATCCCCCGCAAGTGCCCGCACCAACTCCCGGACGGCTACGCGCGGATGCGCGCCGAGGGGCTCCCCATGCAGCGGGTGACGCTGTTCGACGGGGGCGAGGCATGGGTGGTGACGCAGCACTCGCTGGCCCGCCGGCTGCTCAGCGACCCGCGGCTCTCCTCGGAGCGGACCCGCCCGGGGTTCCCCGCGATCAGCCCCGCGGAACGGGCGCCGCGGCCGTTCCGCAGCCTCACCGAGATGGACGGCACCGACCACGACGTGCACCGCCGGATGCTCATCCCGGCGTTCACCGTGCGGCGCATCCAGGAGCTGCGGCCGCAGGTGCAGGAGACGGTCGACGGCCGGCTGGACGCGATGATCGAGAAGGGCCCTTCGGCGGATCTGGTCAGCCAGTTCGCCGTGCACGTCCCCTCGATGGTCATCTGCCGCCTCCTGGACGTCTCCTACGACGACCACGAGTTCTTCCAGGCCCTGACCCAGCGCATCACCCAGGACCGCGGCACCCTGAGCGCGGACGAGTTCCGGCAGGCCATCGGGCAGATCCACGGCTACCTCGACCGGCTCGTCACGGAGCAGGAGCGCGAGCCGGGTCCCGGGCTGCTGGGTCTGCTGGCGTCCGAGCGCGTCGCGGGCGGCACCCTGGAGCACGGCGAGCTGGTCTCCATGGCGCTCGTGCTGCTGGTCGCGGCCCAGGAGACGACCTCCTCGACGCTGACCAGCAGCGTCCTCACGCTGCTGGAGAACCCGGCTGAGCTGGCCCGGCTCCAGGCCGACCCGGAGATGTGGACCGGCGCGCTGGAGGAGCTGCTGCGCTTCACGTCCGTCGCCGACCTCGGCACCCGGCGCGTCGCCGCGGACGACATCGAGATCGACGGCCTGGTCATCCGCTCCGGCGAGGGCGTCATCATCCCGAACAGCCTCGTCAACCGGGACCCGGCGGCGTTCGAGGACCCCGACGTCCTCGATGTCGGCCGGTCCGCCCGCAACCATCTCGCGTTCGGGCACGGCGTCCACAACTGCATCGGGCAGAACATGTCGCGGCTGATCCTCGAGGTGTCCCTGCGGACCCTCTTCGAGCGGTTGCCCGGACTGCGACTGGCCGTCCCCGTCGAGGAGTTGGAGATGTCCGCCGCCGGAGGCGTGCAGACGCTCACCTCGCTCCCCGTCACCTGGTAGGGGCGGGAGAGCCGCATGACCTTCGACGTAACCGTCGACCGGGATCTGTGCCAGGGCGCGGGGCAGTGCGTGCTGCGCGCTCCGCTGGTCTTCGACCAGGACGAGGAGGGCCTGGTCGTCCTGGTGGGGCCGGACGTCCCCGAGGAGGAGCGGGAGGCCGCCGCCGACGCGGCCTACCTCTGCCCGGCGGGCGCGGTCTCCGTGCGGTCCTGACACACCGGCCGCTCGGTCGGAAGTACACCTCGCGAGGACGTCCGGAACGAACGGGCGGCACGGGTGGACAGCGGTCCCGTGCCGCCCGTCCGGCGTGCCCGCGTCACGACCCCGGCGTGCCCGCGTCACGTCCGGCATGCTCGCGTCACCGATGACGGGCACCGTGCTCGTTCCCGCACGGCGAAGGCCGGTTCCGCCGTCGGGTGACGGAACCGGCCTCGCTGCTGCCCGCGGGCCCCTACGAGCGGGCCCCGGCGACCGCCTCGGGCGCCCCCGCGCGGGCCAGCTCGTCCGCGAGGTAGCGGGCCAGCCCGCCCGGTGTCGGGTGGTCGAGGACGACGGTGGCGGGGATGCCGATCCCGGTCGCCTCGCGCAGTCGGTTGGTGAGTTCGAGCAGGGTGAGCGAGGAGAAGCCGAGGTCCAGGAGGCTGGTGTCCGGGTCGACGGTGTCCTCGGCGGTGTGGCCCAGGACGGCGCCCGCGTGCCGGGACAGCAGGTCGACGAGGAGCGCCTCGGTCCCGGCCCTGTCGGCCTCCGCGAGCCGGTGCAGGATCTCGGAGGAGAAGCCGGGCCCGTCCGCCGTGTCCGCCAGCGCCGCCACGACCTCGGGCAGGTGGGAGAAGAGGGGGTCGGTCCGGTCCGCGGTGGCCTTGGCGAAGCGTTCCCACTCGACGTCGGCGACCACCAGGAACGGTTCCTGCGTCGTCACCGCCTCGCGCAGTACGGAGACCGCGAGGGAGGGCACGACCGGGCGCAGCCCGAGGCCCGCCGCGACGGCCTGGTCGCCCTCGTCCCACGGGCCCCACGCCACGGCGAGCACGGGCCGTCCCCCACCCCGGCGCCTGGCCACCAGGTCGGCGACGGCCGCCGCGCGGGCCGCGTCAGTGAAGACGTCGGCGAACGGGGTGAACACCACGAACGCGTCGAGGTCGCGGGAGTCGGCGAACTCCTCCGCGCTCGCCAGGTCCGCGAGCGCGGGGTCGGCCGTGGCGTGGACGACGGCGGTGAGGGCCTCTCCTCCGGGCACGGCGGCCTCGATCCGCGCGGCGGCGCCGGGTGCGGACAGGCCGCCCTCCAGCAGGGTGACCCTGGCGCACAGCGTGGCGAGTTCGGCTTCGAGGACCGCGCTCGCGGGGTCGCCCGGCCGGGCGCCGGTGAGCACCAGGTGGGACGCGCCGTTCCGGGCCACCCAGCGGGCGGCGTGCGCGCCCAGCCCCTCGGTGCCACCGACGACCAGCACGGAACCGGTCGGCTGCCATCCGCCGGTGCGCGGTCCCCGGCCCAGCGGGGCGCGGACCAGGCGCCGGACGGACGCGGTGGCCCCGTCGACGCGGACGCGTTCCCCGGACGGCCCGGCCGCGAGGACCGCCGCGACCGTCCGCCAGGTGCGCTGGTCCGTGCTCGGCGGCAGTTCGACGACGCCGATCCCGCCCGGCCCGGCGTGTCCCGCACCCAGGGCGCGGGCGTCCGTGTGCCCGAGGCGGGCGGCGTCGGCGGCCACCCACAGCGGCGCCCTGACCCCGGCCTCCGCGAGGACGAGCAGGAGGGCCGCCGGGTCACCGGGCGTCTCCCGCGGGCTCCGCTGCGCGGGGAGCAGGACGAGGACGCCGTCCACGGTGGGCTCCCCGTCGAGCACGGCGCGCAGCCGGCGCAGCGCCTCGTCGTGGCCGTCGCGCCCGGCGTCCAGCGCGATCCGTGCGACGCGGGCGCCGCACTCGGTGAGCGCGGCGGCGACCGCGGCCTCGTCGGGGGGCGCCGTCCGGCGCCGCCACCAGCCACCGTCCGCGCAGCGGGGCGACCCGGTCGGGCAGCGGCTCCCAGCCGATCCGGTAGCGCCAGGAGCCCTGCCGGTGCCATGCCCACAGCGCCGGGAGCACCGTGGCGAGCGCGGTGTGCTCGGGTTCCCCGACGCCGAGCACCGCGGCGAGCCGCCCGGCGTCCTGCCCGTCGACCACGGACCAGAAGTCGTGTTCGCCGTCGGCCGCGCCGGTGGACCCGGCGGCGCCCGGGGCGTCGCCGGAGTCGAGCCAGTAGCGGCGGCGCTGGAAGGGGTAGGTCGGCAGGTCGACCAGGGCGGCGCCGGGCACCAGCCGGGAGAGGTCGGCGGCCAGGCCCTTGAGGTGGGCGAGGGTGAGCGTGTCGATCACGGCCCGTTCCTCCGGTCGGCCCTCGCGCAGCGACGGGATCACCGCGGCGCGGTCGCCCGCGCGCTGTCCGGCCAGGATGTCGGGGACGAGCGAGGCGAGCACGGGGGCGGGCCCGATCTCGACGTACGCGGTGACGCCGAGGCCGTCGAGGTGGCGGACGCCGTCGTGGAACCGGACGGCCCGGCGGACGTGGTCGGCCCAGTAGCCCGGCGAGCGCAGTTCGTCCAGGGAGGCCACCTCGCCGGTCAGGTTGGAGACGACGGGGATCCGCGGCGGCCGGTGGGTGAGGGTCGCGGCCAGCTCGGTGACGGCGGTGAGGGCGCCGTCCATGTGCGGTGAGTGGAAGGCGTGGCTCACCCGCAGCTGCTTGGTCTTGAGCCCGGCCTCGCGCAGCCGCCGTCTGATGTCGAGCACGGTCTCGCGGTCTCCGGAGAGCACGACGGACTCGGGTCCGTTGACGGCCGCGACGCCCACCCGGTCCTCGTGTCCGGCCAGGTGCTCCATGACCTGGGACTCCGAGGCGCGCACCGAGACCATCGCGCCGCCGGGCGTGGCGTCCTGCATGGCGCGGGCGCGCGCCGCGACCAGGGCGCAGGCGTCCTCCAGGCTGAGCACCCCCGCGGCGTGCACGGCGGCCAACTCGCCTATGGAGTGGCCGATCAGGTAGTCGGGGACCATGCCCCAGCTCTCGTAGAGCCTGAACAGCGCGGTCTCGAAGGCGAACAGGGCGGGCTGGGTGAAGAGGGTCCGGTCCAGTTCGGCGGTGGCGGCGTTGCCGGGCGCGGCGAACACCACGTCGCGCAGCGGGCGTTCGAGGCGGGCGTCGAGGTGGGCGCACGCGGCGTCGAAGTGCCGGGCGAACTCGGGGAAGTGGCGGTACAACTGGGCGCCCATGCCCAGGCGTTGGCTGCCCTGTCCGGTGAACATGAAGGCGGTCAGGCCGGACGCGGCCGACTTGGCGGAGCGTCCGGCGACCGTGAGCAGTCCCGCCGCGGGCTCGTCGCGGCCGAGGGCGTCGAGCCCGCGCAGGAGTTCGTCGCGGTCGGCGGCGACCACGGCGGCGCGCTCGTCGAGCAGGGAGCGCGTCGTGGCCAGCGAGCGGGCGAGGGACCCCAGGTCGAGGGCGGGCTGGGCGCGCACCAGGTCGCGGAGGTGGACGGCGCGGGCCCGCAGCGTCTCGCCGTCGCGGGCGGAGACGACGAACGGCAGGACGGGGGCGTGGACGGCGGGTTCGCCGTCGCCGTCGGCCGCGGGCGCCGGCGGTGCGGGCGCCGGGGCCTCTTCGAGGACGACGTGGGCGTTGGTACCGCTGATGCCGAAGGCGGAGACGCCCGCGCGCATCGGACGTCCGGTGCCGGGCCAGGGTCGCGCCTCGGTGAGCAGGGAGACCGCGCCCGCCGACCAGTCCACCTGGTCCGTGGGCTTCTCGGCGAAGAGGCTGGAGGGCAGGGTGCGGTGCCGCATCGCCATGACCATCTTGATGACGCCCGCCACGCCCGCGGCGCCCTGGGTGTGCCCGATGTTCGACTTGACGGAGCCGAGGTAGAGCGGGGCGCCCTGGCGCCCGCGGCCGTAGGTGGCCAGCAGCGCCTGGGCCTCGATGGGGTCGCCGAGCAGGGTGCCGGTGCCGTGGCCCTCCACCGCGTCGACGTCGCCCGGTTCGAGGCGGGCGTCGGCGAGCGCGCGCTTGATGACGCGCTGCTGGGCGGGTCCGCTGGGCGCGGTCAGGCCGTTGCTCGCGCCGTCCTGGTTGGTGGCCGAGCCGCGGATGACGGCGAGGACCCGGCGGCCGTTGCGGACGGCGTCGGAGAGGCGTTCGAGGACCAGCAGTCCGACGCCCTCGCCGAAGCCGGTGCCGTCGGCCGAGGCGGCGTAGGACTTGCAGCGGCCGTCGGGCGACAGGCCGCGCTGGCGGCTGAACTCGATGAACATCCGCGGGGTCGACATGACGGTGACCCCGCCGGACAGGGCGAGGGAGACCTCACCGCCGCGCAGGGCCCGGCAGGCGAGGTGGATGGCGACGAGGGACGCGGAGCAGGCGGTGTCGACCGACACGGCGGGGCCTTCGAGGCCCAGGGTGTAGGCGATCCGGCCGGACGCGACGCTGCCCGTGCTGCCGTTGGCGACGAAGCCCTCGTACTCGGGCGGGATCTGCCGCAGCCGGGTGGCGTAGTCGTTGTAGAGGACGCCCGCGAAGACGCCGGTGTCGCTGCCGCGCAGCGCGGCGGGGTCGATGCGGGCCCGCTCGCACGCCTCCCACGCGGTCTCCAGGAGCAGCCGCTGCTGCGGGTCGATGGCCGTCGCCTCGCGGGGGCTCAGGCCGAAGGCGGCGGCGTCGAACTGGTCGGCGTCGTGCAGGAATCCGCCGCGGCGGGTGGTGCTGGTGCCGCTCGCGTCGGGGTCGGGGTCGTAGAGCCGGTCGATGTCCCACTCACGGTTGGCCGGGAAGTCCCCGGTGCCGTCCCGTCCGGTGGCGACGAGGTCCCAGAGGTCCTCGGGGCTGCGGACGCCGCCGGGGTAGCGGCACGCCATGCCGACGATGGCGATCGGCTCGTGCGCCTTCGCCTCGGCCTCGGCGAGCTGCTGGCGGGTCCGGTGCAGGTCGGCCGCCATCCACCGAAGGGCGTCGGTCAGTTCTTGCTCGTCGGCCATCGGTCATCGTCCTCACGTACGTGATGGGTGGTGAACGCTCAGATCCCGGTGGAGCGGTGCACGCGCACGTCGCCGTGACCGGCCAGCCGGTGCCGGAGCCCGGCCAGGGAGACGACGGAGCGCAGCGCCGCCCGCTGGGGCAGGTGCGTGCCGTGCATGCGCAGCAGGGAGAGGGTGAGCCAGGGGCCGGACATGTCGAGGAAGGCGGGCGCGGCGTGCACGTCGTCGATGTCGAGCACGGTGAGCCGGCGGACGGTGCGGCGCAGCAGGTCGGTCTCGGCGACGGGGATGATCTCGTCGCGGCGGCTCGACACGTAGGCGACGGGCGCTTCGAGGGCCTGGAGCTGCGGTTCGGTCAGGCCCCAGTCGCGCATGTGGTGGCCGACCTTGTCGGAGGAGGTGCCCGCCATGTGCGCGAGGGTGTCGACGGTGACGGCGGGCAGGGCGCGCTGCCACTCGGGGTCGGTGTAGAAGTGGCTGACGGGGGTGCTCATGGTGACGACGCCGCTGATCCGGGGGTCTTCGAGGGCGCAGCGCAGGGCCATGTGGCCGCTGAAGCTGAGGGCCATCGCGTAGATGCGGGAGCGGCCCACCCAGTCCTCGACGGCGTCGATGACGCCGCTGAGCATCCGCCAGCTGTCGGGGCCGTAGGGGACGGTGTTGGAGCCGGTGCCCGGCATCTCGGTGGCGATCCCGGTGAGGCCCAGTTTCGCGAGGCGCAGCAGGATCGGCGCGTACTGCTCCTTGGTGCTGACGATCCCGCCCATCAGGATGACGCAGGGCCGGTCGCCGCGGATCGGCAGGCCGTTGGTGTAGCACTGGACGCGGCCTTCGGGGAGTTCGAGGTCCAGGTGTTCCAGGGGGGCGCCGGACTCGCGGATCCACCGCGCGAAGGTCTCCTGGCTGTGGGTCAGCGCGGCTTCCCGGCCGGGTCCGTCGACGAACGGGAACCTGGCTATGTAGGAGAGGCTGCACGCCTCCTGGAGTCTGCCCCCGCGTTCGGACTCCGCGGCGGCGGCCGACCACTCGGCGGTCCAGGACCCGGGGCCCTCGCCGTCGTGCTCGATGCGGGCGAGCACCGCGGCGGTGCGCTCCTGGGGGACGCGCTGGGCGCGGGCGTGCGAGACCGCGAACTGCTTGAGTTCCTCGACGTTGTTCATGGCATCCTTCGGGGTCGGGAGCGCCGGCCCGCGGGCGGTCTCCTGCGGGTCGCGCCGGTGGGCGCCGAGGTCACCGGGTGGCCGCCGCCAGTCCGGCGGGGTCGGACAGCGGATCGAGGCGCCGGTCCTCGACGAGGATGGCGTGGTGCAGGTCGCGCAGGGCCTGGCACGGTTCGAGGCCGAGGTTGGCGTTGATCACGTGGCGGGCGCTGTGGAAGGTGGAGAGGGCGTCGGCCTGCCGGTCGGAGCGGTAGAGCGCCAGCATCAACTGCCGGTAGAAGGTCTCCTGGAGCGGGTGCTCGGTGGTCAGCGCGTACAGCTCGCTGACGAGTTCGCGGTGCCGGCCGAGCGCGAGTTCCGCCTCGATCATCATCTCCAGGCATTCGAGCCGTGACTCCTCCATCCGCCGGGAATACCCGGCGAGAATGGGGCCGCCCTGGAGCCCGCCGAAAGGCGAGGAACCGTGCCACAGGCCGAGGGCGGATCTCAGGACCGTCGAGGCGGCGGCATATTCCTGTCTGCGCAGCTGCTCCCGCCCGGAATTGACCATCTTGTCGAAGGTGCGGGCGTCGACCTCGTCGGACCCGAGTTGCAGCATGTAGCCGGGGGACCTGGTGATGATCTGCCCTCCGGCCCATTTGCGCTGCTTAAGGAACTTGCGGAGCCTGGATATGTTGACGTGGATGCCCGCGGCTGCCCGGGTGGGCGGCTCCGCGTCCCACAACTCCGTCATCAGGGAACGGCAGTTGACCACGTGGTCGGCGCGGATCAGCAGGACGGCGAGCAGGATCTCCAGCTTGCGTGACTCCAGGAGCGCCTGTTCGTCACCGACGACAACGCAAAATGATCCTAAAATTTCGTAACGCATAATCTCTCCAGTGGGAGCTATGACCCGCTTAGGCATCAGTTACGACAGGAAGCCAAGAAGAGCCTCTCCGGAACCGCTGATCTCTCATTTCTCCGCCAACTGAACAGACCCACTGGAAGCCGAAGGCGAGATGTCGCCGCAAGCCTCTTCGGAAGTGCTTGTCACTCGACAACAATAACCATCACCCCGTTACGGGGCGCCAGAGGAAACGCGGGGTCAGATCCGTTCGAAGACGAGCCCCGCCTTGATCCACTTACTGGACTCGACCGCGACGCAGAGGCCGCGCTCCCCCGGCGCCATCTCCGCGAACGCCTTCTCCAGTTGGAGGAAGGGCAGCGAGTTGCCGGTGTTGCCCGTCACGTCGACGACGGACACCTCCTCCGCCCCCGGCACCGCCAGCCGCTCCACGATCCGCGGCGTCATGCGGCCGGAGAGCTGCGGCGGCAGCAGGTAGTCGATGTCGGCCCGCTTCCAGCCGAGGTCGTCGAGCAGCTCCTCCAGGATCTCGACGGCCATCCCGGGGACGGAGTCCTCGATCATCTTGTAGTTCTCGCTCGCCGGGTTGCGCTCGCCGCCGCGGTCCGCCGCGCCGTACCACTCCAGCGACTGGCCCGACTCGCGGCCGAGCCCGGTGAGCCGGGTGAACACCCGCCGGATCGCCGCCGCCCCGGAGTCCGCGTCCCTGCTCAGCACGGCGGCCCCGGCGCCGTCGCCGAAGAGGACCAGGTTGACCAACTGGCCCGGCGGCAGCGCCCGCAGGTCCCGCTTGAGGTCGAAGTGCTTGGCGGTGACCTCGCCGCCGATGACCAGCGCGGTGCGGTAGCGGCCGGTGCTCAGCAGGTCGTGGGCGAGTTCGATGGCCTGCACGGCGCCCGAGCACCCGGACTGGAGCTGGTACGTCGGCACGTTGTTCACGCCGAGCCGGTCGGCGACGACGTTGACGGTGGCCGGCATCAGCATGTCCGGCATGGCGGTGCCCATGACGACCAGGTCGATGTCGTCCACGGACGTCCCGGACGCGGCCAGGGCCCGCTCGGCGGCGGACGTCGCCAGGTCGGCGAGCGAGCAGTACTGCTCGCCGGTGCCGAGGTCGGTCGCCAGGTGGCGGGTCCGCGTCTCGATGAACGTGTCGACCCATTGCTGCCAGAGCGCGTCCATTCGAAACGCCTTCGCGAGCATCGCGGTGTCGACAGGCTCGCCCGGGAGTGCGGTTCCGACCGAAAGGATGCGGATCTCAGAGGATGGCATGGCACCCATACTCGGAGCGCATCCTAAAAACTTGACGCATCGCACCTTGCCCCCGACTCCATTCGGTGTTCAAGCGTCGGTAAAGCTCCTGGTGGGCGACGTCCGTGCGGCGGGAAACGACTGCCCAAGCCAAAAACCAGACGCAGGTTAGTAGCCGTTTAGAGGCGATGGCGAGTATGGGCGCGAGAGTGTTAAAACTATAGGAGAGAAGGGCCGAATATGCGCCTCACGGCAAAAAAGCCGCGCATCCTCACCACAGCGGCGATCGCGCTCCTCGCGAGCACCCTCACCGTCGGCGTGGCCTCGGCCGACAGCTCGGCGCCCGCCCGGTCCACCGCGTCGAGGACGTCGGCCGGAGCGTCGCACGTCCCGTCGTCCCTCACGTCCCTCATCGAGTCCGTGCGCGGCTCGAAGCGGGGCTGTGTGGTCATGACCGGCCTGACCGAGCAGTTCATCGAGGGCACGGTGACCGGTGCCGGTCCCGACCCGACGAAGCCGCAGATCGGGCAGCACGGCGTCTACTCGATGCGCGTCTACAACGCCGCCGGTGAGGTCATCGGTGAGCAGCGCGACGGCACCACCGACGTCTACGCCCAGGCGCCCAACGGGCACTTCCTCGTCCACGGTGTCGAGGACTTCAAGCTCAACGACGGCTCGATCCACGCCGAGGGCAACTACGACCTGACCTCCACGCTCGCGCACGAGTGGCAGGTCGTTCCGGCGGTCGGCACCAGCGGCCGCTACAAGGGCAAGAGGGGCTACGAGTTCTTCTACGACGTCACCAACCCCTTCCTGTTCAAGCTGGCGTTCGTCCTCTGCGGCTGAGTCCGCTGCCCCGGCTCCGGCCGGGGCACCGGCTGCCGCCGGGGCACGATCTCCGGTGAACGACGGCGGACGGGCGCTCCGCGGACCTCGGTCCGCGGAGCGCCCGTTCCGTGTTCAGGGGCTTGGCGCGGTCACCCGCGCGCGGGCCCGAACCAGGTGGTCAGCGACGCCAGCAGCCGCTCGCCGTCCGTCGCGTCGCCCGCCCAGGCCACATGTCCGTCCGGGCGGACCAGCACGGCCGCCGCGGGTGCGGGCTCGACCGGCTTCGCGGTGACCAGGTCGACGCGGTCCGCCCAGCCCCGGGCCGCGCCGGGCAGCGTCACGCCGTCGGAGAGGATGAGCAGCAGACCCCGTCCCCCGCGCAGGAGTTCGGCGACCGTGACCGGTTCCCCGGCCGCGGTGACGAGGTCGAGGTCGGGCATCCGGCGTCCCGGCAGCGACGTCCGGTCCCCGCCGTCGGACGGCTCCCCCGGCAGGGCGTAGCGCACGCCCACGCCGGTGACCTCCTCCATGATGTGCCGGTGGACGTCGTCGTAGGCCATCAGCTCCTGGAAGAAGGAGCGCAGGTCGCGCACCCAGTCCGCCGGGAACGTCATCGCCTTCTGCGCCTCGGTGTTGGTCAGGACCGACCGCCCGGCCGGGTGCCGTTCGGAGTGGTAGGTGTCGAGGAGGCTCTCGGGGGCCCGGCCCAGGACGACCGCCGCGAGCTTCCAGCCGAGGTTCGCCGCGTCCGCGATGCCCAGGCTCATGCCCTGGCCGCTCTGCGGGTAGTGGATGTGCGCCGCGTCACCGGCGAGCAGGACCCGGCCCGCCCGGTAGCGGTCGGCGAGCCTGGCCGAGTCGCTGAACCGCGAGAGCCAGCGCGCCTGCCCCAGTTCGACCTCCTCCCCCGTGACCCGGCGGATGGACTCCCGCAGTTCGTCCAGGGTGGGGGTGTCCTGCTCCCCGGGCGTGACCTCGTACTCGACGGTGGTGACCCGGAAGCCCGAGGGTTCGATCGGGGCCACGCCGAAGATGCCGCCGGGGTAGCTCAGCGGCGTCCGGTACTCGACGGACGTCTCGATCGACTCCACGTCGCCGAGGATGCCGTGCACCTTGGGGCCGGTGCCGGGGAAGCCGATCCCGGCCAGCCCGCGCACCGTGCTGCCGCCGCCGTCGCAGCCCACCAGGTAGGCGCACCGCAGCTCGTACTCCCCGTCGGGGCCGACGACGTCCACGGCGACGCCGTCGTCGTCCTGGCGGAGGCCGACGACCTCGTGCCCGCGCCGGATCTCGATGCCCGACGCGACCGCGTGCTCCTCCAGCAGCCGCTCCACCTTGAACTGCGGCATGGACAGCGTGTACTTGTGGCGGCTGTCCAGCTTGGTCAGGTCCATCGGCAGCCCGGCGAAGTGGCTGACGGGCACCGGCCTGCCCTCTGCCAGGAAGCGCTCCAACAGGCCGCGCTGGTGCAGGAGTTCGGCGGTGCGCGCGTTGAACCCCAGGGCGCGCGACTGCCCGCTCGGCCGCTGGAGCCGGTCGAGGACCACGCTCTCCACGCCGGCCAGCTTCAGTTCGCCGGCGAGCATCAGGCCGACCGGACCGGCCCCCACGACGGCGACGGTGATGGGCATACAGACTCCTTCGGAGCGTCCGGGGACGCTCCGGCCGCCGGGGACGACGACGCCGCGCCTTGTCACGTGCCGAGGGAGCGCACCCTGGGGATCAAGGTGGGTTCAGAGGTGCGGCCGTCCGGCGTCCACGCCGCACGGCCTCGCCCCGGCCGCCGACGGCACCCGCACCCGGGCGGCACCGAAACCCCGTGACCAGGGCGAGGTGAACGCTACCCAGCCCGCCTTGCACCGTTCTAGGGCGCCGCTTTCCACCGCCTCGGAGCGAGTCGGGCCCGCGCGCGGCGCCCTCAGCTCCCGCGGTTCCCGGGGTCCCGGTCGGCGGCGGCGAGTCCGCGCACGACGGGCCGCAGCAGGTCGATGATCTCCTGCGGCGGCGCGTCCTTGAGCCCGTCGAGCTCCAGCAGGTGGCGGCCCAGGATGACCCCGAGGATGGTGGCGCTGAGCAGGCTTCCGCGCAGCTCCGCGTCGTCGCTGTCGATGGACCGGCTGATCTGCTCCAGCTGATCGGCCGTCACCCGGCGCACCCCCTCCCTCGCCTCCTCGTGGGTGAGCATCGAGCGCAGCAGGGCGAGCGAGGCCGTCGGCTCCGTCACCAGCCGGTCGGTGAGCGAGGCGAGCAGGGCCTCGGCGACGTCGGGCGACGCGTCGCTCACCGTCTCGTCGTCGGAGACGGCGGTGGCCTTGAGGAACAGCTCCTTCTTCGAGTTGAAGTAGTGCATGACCAGGCCCGGGTCGACCTGCGCGGCCTCCGCGACGGCCCTGATGGTGGTGCGTTCGTAGCCGGAGCGCGCGAAGCCCTCACGAGCCGCGACCAGGATGCGCGACTCGGTCTGCCAGCGCTTCTGAGCACGTGTCACTCGTGCGGGATCGTTCGCCATACCTTGATTCTACAGCCGTTGACCGAGCTGACAATTTCGTTCTATGGTCGTTGAATCAACGGGTGTTCAATGAATGGAGAGCCCACCATGGCGAGCAAGACCCCCCTCACCCCGGATCTGGGGCCTGAGTCGCCACCTGGTCAGGCCGGCGCGTTCGTCTGGACGAAGCGGCACGTCATGGCCCTGCTCGTGCTCTGCGCCGCGCAGATGCTCGAAGCCATCGACGTCACCGTCGTCAACGTGGCTCTCCCGACGATCAAGACGAGCCTCGACTTCTCCGAGGCCGATCTGCAGTGGGTCGTCAACGCCTACACCGTGCTGTTCGGCGGGTTCCTGCTGCTCGGCGGCCGCTCGGGCGACCTGCTGGGCCGCCGCCGGGTGCTGATCGGCGGACTCTCCCTGTTCACCGTCGCGTCGCTCGCCTGCGGTCTGTCGATGAACGCCGGGATGCTGGTGGGCACGCGCGCCCTCCAGGGGCTGGCCGCGGGCTTCATCGCGCCGATGACGCTCGCGATGCTGGCGCAGATCTTCCCGCAGGGTCCCGCCCGCAACAAGGCCGTGGCCATCTGGGGCGCCGTCGCCGCCGTGAGCGGTTCGCTCGGCCTGATCATCGGCGGCCTGTTCGTCGCCGGTCCCGGCTGGAGCTGGGTCTTCTACGTGAACATCCCGATCGGCGTGCTCATGGTCCTCGGGGCGCTGCGCTACCTGGCGCCGGACGGACCGGCCCGCAACCAGGGGCACTTCGACGTCGTCGGCGCGATCACCTCCACCCTCGGCCTGTGCGTGTTCACCTACGCGGTGGTGCAGACGAGCACCCACTCCTGGTCCTCCGGGCGCACCATCGGCCTGCTGATCGCGGCGGTCGCGCTGCTCGCCTACTTCGTGGTCCACGAGAACGTCTTCAGCAAGGAACCGCTGGTCCCGTTCGTGCTGTTCAGGAACCGGACGGTGACCGGCGCCAACGTGGTGCAGGCGCTGGCCACCTCCGGCCTCTTCGTGATGTTCTACGTGGCCACCCTGTTCATGCAGCAGGTCCTGCACTACTCGGCGATCAAGACCGGCGTGCTCTACCTGCCCTGCACGGTCTCGCTCGTGCTGTTCGCCGCGGCCGTCCCGCCGCTGCTGCCGAAGCTGGGCGTGCGCTGGGTGACCGCCATCGGCTGCGCCATCGCCAGCGTCGGCCTGTACCTGTACTCCGGGATCTCGATCGACAAGGGCGTGATGGGCAACTTCATCGTCCCGTCGCTCTTCCTCAGCCTGGGCATGGCGCTGGCCTCCATCCCGATCACGGTCGCCGCCGTCCACGGCGTCGAGTCCGCGCTGACCGGTGTCGCCTCCGGCATGGTCAACGTGACCCGCACCATCGGCGGTTCGCTCGGCCTCGCGATCATCTCCACCGTCGCCGCCTCGAAGACCAGCGACCTGCTGGGCGGCGGCCAGAGCCCCGACAGCGCGCTCACCGACGGGTTCCAGCTCGCCTTCCAGATCGCCGCCGTGCTGATGGCGATCGCCGGTGTCGCGGCGATCGCCTTCTTCCGCGACGAGGCACGGGGCGAGAAGGTCGACCTGGCGGCCCTGGCCACCGCCGGTATCGACGAGTGACCCC
>NZ_FMCI01000109.1 GCF_900091845.1 Streptomyces sp. SolWspMP-5a-2 | reverse complement strand
CGGTGCCGGTCATCGGGACTCCACCGTGCGGCGCGCGTGCGCCCACCGGTCGCTGAGGCCGCCGAGGAAGCCGTCGAGGTCGCCCTTGCGGGCACCCCGGGCGAGGTCGACCAGGTCCTGGCGGTAGTCGGGCTTGTAGATGCCGATCTCGGACTGGTCGTCGATCTCCTTGACGGCGGCGCCCTCGGTGTCGTCCAGCTCGACGAACTTCACGCCCCGGTCCTGGTACGGCTTCAGGACGGATGGCAGCGGCGCGTCCTTGAGCGGGGAGACGGCCAGGTTGTCGGCCGCGTAACCGGACCTGTCGGTGAACCAGTCGAGCCAGGCGCGGGCGGCCGCCTTGTGCCGGGAGTGCACGTTGACGGCCTGGTGGTAGTCGGGGCCGACGACCGCGCAGTACCGGCCGCCGACCTGGGCGGGGAACGGCATGAAGCCGATGTCGGCGGGGTCGGCGCCGGCCTGCTCCGCCGCCTCCCTGAACTGGACGACCGCCCAGCTGCCGAGCCACTGGGTGGCGATCTCGCCCTTGGCGAGACGGGGCTTGGACGCCTCCCAGCTGGTGGTCGTCGGGTCCTTCTCGGCGAGGCCCTGGTGGACGATGTCGTAGAGCAGGGTGTCGCCGACGCGCAGGTCGGCGCCGTCCGCCCAGGGGTCGCCGTGCGCGAGGCGCGTGGTGGCGCCGGTGTCGCAGCCGACCGAGCCGTCGACGTACGTCCAGGAGGTCAGCGGCCACCGGGCGGCGAAGTTGGTGTAGTAGGGGACCGCGTCGGTCCTGGCCCTGATCGCCCGCAGGTCGGCCAGGAACCCGGCCGGGGTGGTGGGCCAGTCGGTGACGCCCGCCTTCCGCCAGACCCTCTTGTTGTAGACGAAGCCCGGGGCGACGCCGATCGGGCTCTGGCCGTAGACCTGGCCGCCGACGTCGGTGAAGCCGGTGAAGCGGTGCGTCCTGGCGCGCTCCGCGGTGCTGCCGAGGGAGGCGAAGAACCGCGGGTAGTCCTTCTTGCCGATGACGGCCGGGATCATCAGGACGTCACCGTAGTTCTCGGTGTTCATCCGGATCCTGACCTCGGCCTCGTAGTCGGTGAGGGCCTCGAACTCCACCCTGACCTTCGGGTACGTCCGGTTGAAGGCGGCGGCGTACCTCTTCATCGTGCCGTCCTGGACGAGGTCGGTGCGCTGGGTGAGGACCTTGACGGTGCCGGTCACCGCGGCCGGGTCGGTGGGCGCGTCGGCGCGGGCGCCCCGGCCCGAGCCGCCGGTGCCGGTGCATCCCGAGGCGAGCAGGGCGGCCCCCAGGGCGAGGGCGAGGAGGGTACGGCGGTGCATGTGCGTCAACTCCGTTCCTGGGACGGACGAGCACGAGCGGCTTGGCTGATTCGGCACTCTGACAGCGCTTTCTGAACCGGTAAAGTCCCTATTTCGCCAAGGCTGGAGACGAACTGACCGGTGCTGGACTAGAACGGTTTAGGAGTGCGGATGCTGGAGGCGACACCGCTCACCGAGGGCTGGGTGCTGCACCACGAGGGGGCCGATCTGCCGGCCGTCGTGCCGGGCTGCGTGCACACCGACCTGCTGGCCGCCGGGGTGATCCCGGACCCCTTCGTCGGACGCGCCGAGAGCGAGGTCGCCTGGGTGGGACGGCGCGCGTGGAGCTACCGGACGACGCTGCGGGCCGCCCCCGGCGCCCAGCGGACCGACCTCGTCTTCACCGGCCTCGACACCGTGGCCGAGATCCTCCTCGACGGCGTCCCGCTGGGCCGCACCCGCAACATGCACCGCTCGTACCGCTTCGACGTGACCGGCCGCTCAGGGGAGCTGACCGTGCGGTTCGCCTCCGCGTACACCGAGGCCGAGGCGGTCCGCGCGCGGCTCGGCGAACGCCCCGCCGCCTACCCCGAGCCCTACCCCTACCTGCGCAAGATGGCCTGCTCCTTCGGCTGGGACTGGGGGCCGACCCTGGTGACGGCCGGAATCTGGCGCCCGGCGCTCCTGGAGCACTGGTCGACGGCCAGGATCGCCCGGGTGCGCCCCCTGGTGAGCGTCGAGGACGGCACGGGCGTGGTCGAGCTGCGCGTCGACGTCGAGCGGACCGGGGCCGGGGCACCGCTCGCCGTGGAGGCCGCGGTCGGCGGACAGCGGGTGCGCGCCGGGGTCGAAGACGACACCGCGACCGTCCGCGTCGAGGTGCCGGACGCGCGGCTGTGGTGGCCTCGCGGCTACGGCGAACAGCCGCTGTACGACGTCGAGTTGACGCTGCTGCACGGGCGGGAGCCGCTGGACGGCTGGAGCCGCAGGGTCGGCTTCCGCACCGTCCGCCTCGACACCTCGGCCGACGCCCGCGGCACCGGGTTCACCCTGGTGGTGAACGGGGAGCGGCTGTTCGCGCGGGGCGTCAACTGGATCCCGGACGACGTGTTCCCGTCCCGGGTCGGCCGGGAGCGCTACCGGACCCGGCTGCGCCAGGCGGCCGACGCGGGCGTGGACCTGGTGCGCGTCTGGGGCGGCGGGATCTACGAGAGCGACGACTTCTACGACGCCTGCGACGAGTCGGGGCTGCTGGTCTGGCAGGACTTCCCGTTCGCCTGCGCCGCCTACCCGGAGGAGCAGCCGCTGCGTGCGGAGGTGGAGGCCGAGGCGCGGGAGAACGTGGTGCGGCTGATGCCGCATCCCTCGCTGGTGCTGTGGAACGGCAACAACGAGAACCTGTGGGGGTTCAGGGACTGGGGCTGGGAGCCGCGGCTCGCCGGGGAGTCCTGGGGCGAGGGCTACTACCTCGGGCTGCTGCCGCGGGTGGTGGCCGAGCTGGACCCGACCCGGCCGTACACGGCGGGCAGTCCGTGGTCCGGTTCCTGGGACCGGCACCCGAACGACCCCGACCACGGCACGCACCACTCCTGGGAGGTGTGGAACCGCGCCGACTACACCGACTACCTGCGCGAAGTGCCTCGGTTCGTCGCGGAGTTCGGCTGGCAGGCACCGCCCGCGTACGCAACTCTGCGGCGGGCGCTGCCCGGTGAGGAGCTGGCGCCCGACTCCCCCGGCATGCTGCATCACCAGAAGGCCGACGACGGCAACGGCAAGCTGGCGCGCTGGCTGGCCCGCCATTTCCCGCCCCCGGACGGGGACTTCGACCGCTGGCACTACCTCACCCAGGTCAACCAGGCCCGTGCCGTCGCCGCCGGGATCGAGCACTGGCGCTCGCACTGGCCGGCCTGCGCGGGCACGGTGGTGTGGCAGCTCAACGACTGCTGGCCGGTGACGTCCTGGGCCGCGATCGACGGCGACGGGCGCGAGAAGCCGCTCTACCACGAGCTGCGCAGGCTCTACGCGGACCGGCTGCCGACCCTGCAACTGCGGCCGCGCGGGCTGGTGCTGGCGCTGGTCAACCAGGCGGCGGAGATGTGGAGCGGGGTGGTGCGGCTGCGCCGGATGGCGGTCGACGGCACGCTCGTCGGGGAGCGCGAGACGGCGTTCAGGGCGGCCGGGCGCGGGGTCGCCGAGGTGTCCGTGGAGAGCGGGCTCGTACCGGCGGGGGCAGCGGAGTTCCTGGTGGCCGACGCGGACGGGCTGCGCGCCCTGCGCTTCCCTGCGCCCGACCGCGAGATCCCCTATCCCCGGCCGGAGTTCGACGTGACGGTGGCCGACGGTCTGGTCACGGTGACGGCCCGTACCCTCGTCCGGGACCTGCTGCTGCAGGCCGACCGGCTGCACCCGGCGGCGCGGGCCGACCGGGGGCTGGTGACGCTGCTGCCCGGGGAGACCGTCACGATCGGGGTGCGCGGCTGGCCCGACCCCGACCCCGACGCCGCCCGCGCGGCCCTGTACTGCCTGGAGAGCGGCCGATGACGACCACCCGCGTCACCATCAAGGAGGTCGCCGCGCGCGCCGGGGTGTCCAAGGGGGCGGTGTCGCTGGCCTTCAACCACAAGCCGGGGCTCTCCGAGGCGACCCGGGAGCGGATCTTCCAGGCCGCGCGGGAGCTGGGCTGGGCGCCCAACCCGACGGCGCGGACGCTGGCCGGGTCGCGGGTGGACGTGGTGGGGCTCGCGATCTGCCGTCCGGCCCGGCTGCTGGGGCTCGAACCCTTCTACATGGAGTTCGTGTCCGGGGTGGAGAGCGTGCTGACCGAGCACTCCTGCTCGCTGCTGCTGCGGCTGGTGCGGACCGTGGAGGAGGAGGCCGGGATCCTGGAGAGCTGGTGGCGGTCGCGGCAGATCGGCGGGGCGATCCTGGTGGACTTCCGGGCCGACGATCCGCGGGTCGCGGTCGCCGAGCGGCTCGGGCTGCCCGCGGTGGCCGTCGGGCATCCGTCGCTGACCGGGCGGCTGACCAGCGTGTGGACCGACGACGCCACGGCCGTGCGGGAGGCCGTGCGGTACCTGGGCGCGCTCGGGCACCGCAGGATCGCCCGGGTGGGCGGGGCGGCGGCGCTCGGCCACACCGCGATCCGCACGGCCGCGTTCGACGAGGCGGCCGGGGCGCTGGAGCTGGCCGGGGCCTGGCAGGTCACCACCGACTACTCGGGCGAGGCGGGGGCGCGGGCCACCCGGTCGCTGCTGGCGGCCGGGCCCGCCGACCGGCCGACGGCGATCGTGTACGACAACGACATCATGGCGGTGGCGGGTCTGTCGGTGGCCGCCGAGATGGGCCTGTCGGTGCCGTCCGACGTGTCGCTGCTGGCCTGGGACGACTCCCAGCTGTGCCGCCTGACCCGTCCGACGCTGTCGGCGATGAGCCACGACGTGCACGGGTTCGGCGCCGAGGTGGCGCGGACCCTGTTCGGGCTGGTCCCCGGGGCCGCCGCCCGGTCGCGCCGGACGGACACGCCGGTGCTGACACCGCGGGGTTCGACGGCGCCTCCGGGCGGCTGACGGGGGCCGGTCGCGCTGTGACGTTCACCGCTTGGGGCGTCCGGGGTGTGCAGCTACGTTACCGATAAGTAGCATGGGACTGAGCGCACGCTCAGCGCGCGTTCAGCAGCAGTGCCATCCCGCACCCTGGAGGAGAGCCATCGTGCCTCGTACCGTCAAGGACGTCGTTTTCGTCGACGGCGTCCGCACCCCGTTCGGCAAGGCGGGCCCGAAGGGCATCTACCACGAGACCCGCGCCGACGACCTCGTCGTGAAGGCGATCCGGGAGCTGCTGCGCCGCAACCCGGGCCTCGACCCGAAGAAGGTCGACGAGGTCGCCATCGCCGCCACCACCCAGATCGGCGACCAGGGCCTCACCCTCGGCCGCACGGCCGGCATCCTCGCCGGTCTCCCCGAGTCGGTGCCCGGCTACTCCATCGACCGCATGTGCGCCGGCGCGCTGACCGCCGTCACCACCGCAGCGGGCTCGATCGCCTTCGGCGCCTACGACGCCGTCATCGCGGGCGGGGTGGAGCACATGGGGCGCCACCCGATGGGCGAGGGCGTCGACCCGAACCCGCGGTTCGTCTCCGAGAAGCTGGTCGACGAGTCCGCCCTGTTCATGGGCATGACCGCGGAGAACCTGCACGACCGCTACCCCTCCATCACCAAGGAGCGGGCCGACGCCTACGCCGTCCGCTCGCAGGAGAAGGCCGCCAAGGCGTACGCCAACGGCACGATCCAGCAGGACCTGGTGCCGGTCTCGGTGCGCCGCACCAACCCGGAGGCCGGGGAGACGGGCTGGGGCCTGGTCACCGCCGACGAGCCGATGCGGCCCGGCACCACGCTGGAGAACCTGGCCGGTCTGAAGACGCCGTTCCGGGTCCACGGGCGGGTCACCGCGGGCAACGCGGCCGGACTCAACGACGGCGCCACCGCCTCCATCGTCGCGAGCGAGGACTTCGCCCGCGAGCACGGGCTGCCGGTCAAGATGCGCCTGGTCTCCTACGCCTTCGCGGGCGTCGAGCCCGAGGTCATGGGCTACGGCCCGATCCCGGCCACCGAGAAGGCGCTCGCCAAGGCGGGCCTGTCGATCTCCGACATCGGCCTGTTCGAGATCAACGAGGCGTTCGCCGTGCAGGTGCTGGCCTTCCTGGAGCACTACGGCATCGCGGACGACGACGCGCGCGTCAACCAGTACGGCGGCGCCATCGCCTACGGCCACCCGCTCGCCTCCTCGGGCGTGCGCCTGATGACGCAGCTGGCCCGGCAGTTCGAGGAGCAGCCGCAGGTCCGCTACGGCGTGACCACCATGTGCGTCGGCTTCGGCATGGGCGCGACGGTCATCTGGGAGAACCCGAACCACAAGGACGCCGGAGGCAGCAAGTGAGCACCACCGCTGAGCTTTTGAAGGGCGCGGCCGAGCTGTTCCCCGACGAGGTCGTGACGTCCGCGCACGTCCGCCACCTCGATCTGCCGTTCGGCGCCGGGCGGTTCGCCCTGATCACGCTGGACAACGGCTTCGACCACACCAAGCCGACCACCTTCGGCCCCGCCTCGCTGGCCCGCCTCGACGCGGCCATCGACCAGGTCGAGAAGGAGGCCGCGGCCGGGGAGATCGTCGGCGCCGGGGTCACCGGCAAGCCGTTCGTCTTCGCGGTCGGCGCCGACCTCAAGGGCGTCGAACTGCTCAAGGAGCACCAGGACGCGCTCGCCATCGGCAAGGGCGGCCACGAGGTCTTCAAGCGCCTCGCCACCCTCGGCGTGCCGACCTTCGCCTACTACAACGGCGCGGCCATGGGCGGCGGCGTCGAGGTCGGCCTGCACTGCGCCTACCGCACGGTGTCGGCGGCGCTGCCCGCGTTCTCGCTGCCCGAGGTCTTCCTCGGCCTGGTGCCCGGCTGGGGCGGCTGCACGCTGCTGCCGAACCTGATCGGCGCCGAGAAGGCCGTCTCGGTGATCATCGAGAACAGCCTCAACCAGAACCGGCAGCTCAAGGGCGCGCAGGTCTACGAACTCGGCATCGCCGACGCCCTGTTCGAGGGCGCTGACTTCCTGGAGCAGTCGCTGCTGTGGACGGCGTCCGTCCTCAAGGGCGAGATCGTCGTCGAGCGGCCCGCCGTGGAGCGCGGTGACGCCTGGGACCAGGCCGTCGCCAAGGGCCGCGCGCTCGCCGACTCCAAGGTGCACGGCGCCGCCCCGGCCGCCTACCGCGCCCTGGACATCATCGCCGCCGCCAAGGACGGCGACCTCCAGAAGGGCTACGACGCCGAGGACAGCGCCCTCGCCGACCTGATCATGGGCGGTGAACTGCGCTCCGGCATCTACGCGTTCAACCTGGTGCAGAAGCGCGGCAAGCGCCCCGCGGGTGCCCCCGACAAGAACCTGGCCCGCCCGGTCACCAAGGTCGGTGTGGTCGGCGCCGGTCTGATGGCCTCGCAGCTCGCCCTGCTGTTCCTGCGCCGCCTGGAGGTGCCGGTCGTGCTGACCGACATCGACCAGGAGCGCGTCGACAAGGGCGTCGGCTACGTCCACGCCGAGATCGACAAGCTGCTCGGCAAGGGCCGGATCAACCAGGACAAGGCCAACCGCCTCAAGGCGCTGGTGACCGGCGTCCTCGACAAGGCCGAGGGTTTCTCGGACGCGGACTTCGTCATCGAGGCCGTCTTCGAGGAGATCGGCGTCAAGCAGCAGGTGTTCGCCGAGGTCGAGGCGGTCGCCCCGGCGCACGCGATCCTCGCCACCAACACCTCCTCGCTGTCGGTGTCGGAGATGGCGTCGAAGCTGAAGCACCCCGAGCGGGTCGTCGGCTTCCACTTCTTCAACCCCGTCGCGGTGCTGCCGCTCCTGGAGATCGTGCGGGGCGAACTGACCGACGACGCCTCGCTCGCCACCGCGTTCGCCGTGGCCAAGAAGCTGAAGAAGACCGCGGTGCTGGTGAAGGACGCCCCGGCGTTCGTCGTCAACCGCATCCTGACCCGCTTCATGGGCGAGATCCAGAACGTCATCGACGAGGGCACCCCGGTCGCGGTGGCGGAGAAGGCCGTCGAGCCGCTCGGGCTGCCGATGTCGCCGCTGGTGCTGCTCGAACTGGTCGGCCCGGCGATCGGCCTGCACGTCTCGGAGACCCTCAACCGGGCCTTCCCCGACCGCTTCACGGTCTCCCCGAACCTCGCGGCCGTCGTCAAGGCGGGCAAGCGCGGCTTCTACGTGTACCGCGCCGAGAACGGCTTCACGCCCGAACTCGACCCCGAGGTCGCCGCGTTGCTCGAACAGGGCGACTCGGTGCTGACCGAGGAGCAGGTGCGCGAGCGGGTGCTGGACGCGGTGGCGCAGGAGATCGGCCTGATGCTCGCCGAGGGTGTCGTGGCCGAGGCGCAGGACATCGACCTCTGCCTGATCACCGGCGCGGGCTGGCCCTTCCACCTGGGCGGCATCACGCCGTACCTGGACCGCGAGGGCGTCTCGCAGCGGGTGAACGGCGCTCCGTTCCTCGCGCCGGGGACGGCGTCCGTACCGGTGTGACGTCCGGGACGTGAAGGGGGCCTCCGCAGCGCGCGGAGGCCCCCTTTCCCGTCCGTCCGCGTGCTCAGCGGCGGGCCTCCGGGTGCCGGTGGCACCAGCCGTCCCAGGCCGAGGCGACCATGGCGCGGGTGTCGTGGCGGGCCGTCCAGCCTAGCTCGGCGCGGGCCCGGTCGACGGCGGCGACGACCCGCGCCGGGTCGCCCGGCCTGCGCGGCGCGGTCACCGGCTCGGCGGCCGCCCCGTAGCCGGTCACCTCACCGATCAGCGCGATCATCTCGCGCACCGAGACACCCTCGCCGCGACCGATGTTGACGGTCAGGTCGGTGCCGGGACCGCGTCCGGCGAGCGCGCGCGCGGCGGCCAGATGCGCGGTGGCGATGTCCTCGACGTGGATGAAGTCCCGTACGCAGGAGCCGTCGGGGGTGTCGTAGTCGTCGCCGAAGACGACCGGCGCAGCGCCCTCGGTCAACCGCTCGAAGACCATCGGGACGAGGTTGGCGGCGCCCGGGTCGGCGAGGCGGGCCTCGGCGGCGCCCGCGACGTTGAAGTAGCGCAGGCAGGCGGTGGTCAGACCGTGCGCCAGGCCGGTGGCGCGCACCAGCCACTCCCCCGCCAGCTTGGTCTCGCCGTAGGGGTTGACCGGGACGCAGGGGGTCTCCTCGGTGACCAGGTCGACGTCCGGGGTGCCGTAGACGGCGGCCGACGAGGAGAGCAGGAAGGCGCCCACGCCGCTCTCCACGGCGGCCTCCAGCAGGGTCCGCAGGCCCTCCACGTTCTCCCGGTAGTAGTGCAGCGGCCGTTCCACGGACTCGCCGACCCGCTTCTTCGCCGCCAGGTGCACCACGCCGGTGACGGAGAGGTCGGCGAGCGTCGCGCGCAGCAGGGTGCCGTCGAGGACCGAGCCCTTGACGAACGGGACACCGTCCGGGAGGAGGGAGGGGTCGCCCGAGGAGCAGTCGTCGTACACGGCGACCCGCTCGCCCGCCGCGAGCATCGCCCGGACGACGTGCGTACCGATGTAACCCGCACCGCCTGTGATCAGCCACGTCATGCCAGGCATCCTATTTCGTCGGCCACCGCACACCAACGGACCACCGCACGGACGGGAGGGAGGGAGGGAGCGAGGGAGGGGCCAGGGGCTGCCGGGCCGCCGGGCCACCAGAGCGCCGGGCCACCGGGCCACCGGGCCACCGGGCCGCCGGGCCGCCGGG
>NZ_FMCI01000039.1 GCF_900091845.1 Streptomyces sp. SolWspMP-5a-2 | reverse complement strand
GGCTCGGGCCCGCGGCACGGACAGGTCGAGGGCGGCGGGTATCCGCAGGGCCGGGCCCTCCGCGAGTGCCCGGTCGAAGAGGGCGAGTCCGTCCTCGGGGGTGAGGGGGGTGATGCCCATGCGCCGCCAGCGGGCGAGGTCGGTGTCGCCGAGGGCGGCGCCCATGCCGTGGGTGCCGTCCCAGAGTCCCCAGGCGAGGGAGAGTCCGGGCAGTCCCTGGGCCCGGCGATGCGCGGCCAACGCGTCCAAGTACGCGTTGCCCGCAGCGTAGTTGGCCTGACCCGCCGTCCCCAGCAACCCCGCGACCGACGAATACACCACGAACGCGTCCAGACCCGACCCACGCGTCAACTCGTGCAGATGCCACGCCGCGTCGACCTTCGCCCGCAGCACACCGTCCAACCGCTCCACCGTCAGACCGTCGAACGGCACATCGTCCAGCACACCCGCCGCATGCACCACCGCACCCAACGGATCCCCCGCACCGAACCGCCCCACCACCTCAGCCAACGCCGAACGATCCGCCACATCCACAGCGGCGAACCCCACCACGGCCCCCGCGGACCGCAACTCCCCGGCCAACTCCTCGGCACCCGGCGCATCCCCACCACGCCGACTCACCAACAACAGCCGCCGCACACCGTGCCGCTCCACCAGATGCCGCGCGAACAGGGCACCGAGGCCGCCCGTGCCGCCGGTGACGAGCACGGTCTTCTCGGGGTCGAGGGGCGACGCTGCGCGAGGGCCGGTGGCCGGGTCGCGCACGATCCGGGGGACCGTCATGCGGCCCGCCCGTACGGCGAGTTGGGGCTCGCCGGTGGCGAGGGCCGCGGCGACCAGGGTCTGCGCGGCGGCGGGCTCCGTGCCGTCGTCGGGGCCGAGGTCCAGCAGGACCAGGCGGCCCGGGTGCTCGGACTGCGCGGCTCGGCCCAGGCCCCACACGGGGGCGCACGCGAGGCCGGTGACGCCCTCGCCCGGCTCCACCGCCACAGCGCCCCGGGTGACCAGCACCAGCCGGGTGTCGTCGTAGCGCTCGTCGGAGAGGAAGCGCTGGGTCAGGGAGAGTACGGCGGCCAGCGTCTCGTGGGCCGTGGTGACCTCGTCCCGACCGGGGTCCTCGGTCAGGACCCGGTCGACGTGGACGAGGACGGCGTCGAGGTCTGCCTCGCCGGCCGCCTGCCCGTGAGGCAGTCCGCCGTGCGGTGCCTCCGCGATCCTGGGTGCCGCGGGCGCCGTGGCGGGGAGCGGGAGGGCAGTCCACGCCACGGTGTGGAGGGCGGCAGGGCCCTCGTCGGCCGGGGCGAGGCGGTCGCGGGGTACGGGCCGCAGGGTCAGCGAGCCGACGGAGACCACGGCACGGCCCGTGGTGTCGTTCGCGGTGACGGCGAAGGTGTCGGTGCCGGTAGGGGAGATACGGACGCGGAGGTCGGTCGCCCCGGTGGCGTGCAGGACGGTGTCGTTCCATGAGAACGGCAGGCGGATCCCGTCGGTCCCGTCAGGGGTCGCCGAGGCGGCGGCGTGCAGGACCAGGGGGTGCAGGACGGCGTCGAGGAGCGCCGGGTGGGCGGTGAAGCGGTCGGCGTCCGGGTGCTGTTCCGCGGGCAGGGACACCTCGGCGTACAGGTCGCCGTCCCGGTGCCAGAGGGCCTTGAGGCCCTGGAAGGCGGGCCCGTAGTGGTAGCCGAGGTCCGCGAGGCGGTCGTAGACGGCGTCGAGCGGCTGCGCGGTGGCCCCTTCGGGCGGCCACACCTCCTGCGTGCCGGCGGTGACGGGCTCACCCGCGCCGCCGAGGACACCGGAGGCGTGGCGGGTCCAGGAGCGGTCGTCGCCGGGGTCGCCGTCACGGCGTGCGAAGACCGTGAAGGAGCGCGTCCCGGCGGCGTCGGGCGCGTCGACGGAGACCTGGAGGCGCGCCGCTCCCCGGGCCGGCAGGACGAGCGGGGCCTCCAGGGTGAGTTCCTCGATCCGCTCGGCCTCGAACAGTCCGCCCGCGGTCAGCGCCAGTTCGAGGAAGGCGGTGCCGGGGAGCAGGGCCGTGCCGCCGATGACGTGGTCGGCGAGCCAGGAGTGTTCGGACGCGCTGACGCGGCCGGTGAGGAGCCGGTCCTCACGGCCCGCGAGGTCCACCGCGGTGGTCAGCAGCGGGTGGTCGGCGGGGTCGAGGCCGAGGCCGCGGGCGTCGGTGCCGCCGCTGTCGGCGGGGAGCCAGTGGCGGGCCCGCTGGAAGGCGTAGGTCGGCAGGTCGACGCGGTGGGCGTCGGGGAAGAACGACGCGGCGTCCAGGGGCGCGCCCCGGGTGAGGGCGGTCGCCAGCGCGGTGGTCAGCGTCTGCGGCTCGGGACGTCCCGCGCGCATGAGGGGGACGGCGGCCGGTTCGCCCGACAGGCTGTCGCGCACCATGGCCGTGAGGACGGCGTCGGGACCCGCCTCGACGAAGACGGTGGCGCCGTGCCGCTGGAGCGTGCGGGCCGCGTCCATGAAGCGGACCGTGCCGCGGATCTGCTGAGCCCAGTGGTCGGGGGAGGCGAGGGTGTCGGCGCCGGCCGTCTCGCCGGTGAGGGTGGAGACGATCGGGATGCGCGGCGGGTGGAAGGTGAGCCCCTCGGCGACGGCCCTGAACTCCGCCAGCACGTCGTCCATGTGGGGCGAGTGGAAGGCGTGGCTGACCTGGAGGCGACGGGTCCGGCGGCCGCGGCCCCGCCAGTGTGCGGCGACCTCTTCGGCCGCGTCCTGGTCGCCGGAGATCACCAGGGAGGTGGGGCCGTTGACGGCGGCGACGGAGACGGCGGCGGCGTGGCGTGCGAGGTCGTCGGCGAGTTCGGCCTCCTCGGCCTCGATCGCGATCATGGCTCCGCCGGACCTCGCCGACTCCATGAGGCGCCCCCGGGCGGCGACGAGCAGCGCCGCGTCGTCGAGCGAGAGGACACCGGCGACGTGGGCGGCGGTCACCTCGCCGATGGAGTGCCCGGCGAGCAGGGCGGGGGTGAGGCCGTGGTGTTCGAGGAGCCTGAACAGCGCGGTGCCGACGGCGAAGAGGGCCGGCTGGGTGTACGCGGTGCGGTGCAGCAGCGCGCCGTCGTCGCTGTCGGCGGGGGCGGACAGCACGGCGCGCAGGGGGCGGCGCAGATGCGGATCGAGGGCGGCGCACACCTCGTCGAGGGCGGCGGCGAAGACCGGGGACGACGCGTACAGCTCGCTGCCCATGCGGGCGCGCTGGGCGCCCTGCCCGGTGAACAGGACCGCGGTGCGGCCGGTGCCCGCGACGTCGCCGGTCACCAGGTGGGGTGCGTCGGTGCCCGAGGCCAGGGCGTCGAGGCCGGCCAGGAAGGTGTCCCGGTCGGTGCCGAGGACGACTGCCCGTCGGTCGAGGCGGGCGCGCGTGGTGGCGAGCGCGCGGCCGATGTCGGCGGGGTGGGCCTCGGTGGTGCGGAGGTGGTCGCGCAGCCGGGCGGCCTGGGCGCGCAGGGCCACGTCGTCCCTGGCCGTGATCAGCCAGGGGGCGGGCGCGGTGGGCTCGGGCCGTCGGGGGCCGGCCGGGGGCGCCGGTTCGGTGGCGGGGTCGTGCTCGACGATGAGGTGGGCGTTGGTGCCGCTGATGCCGAACGAGGAGACGGCGCAGCGGCGCGGGCGGCCGGTGTCCGGCCACTCGGTCTCGCGGGTGAGCAGTTCGACGGCCCCGGAGTCCCAGTCGACGAACGGGGTGGGTGCGTCCACGTGCAGGGTGCGGGGGAGCACGCCGTGGCGCATCGCCTGGACCATCTTGATCACGCCGCCCACACCGGCGGCGGCCTGGGTGTGGCCGATGTTGGACTTGAGGGAGCCCACCTGGAGCGGGTGCGCGCGGTCCCGTCCGTAGGTGGCGATGAGCGCCTCGGCCTCGATGGGGTCGCCGAGCCTGGTGCCGGTGCCGTGGGCCTCGACGGCGTCGACGTCGGCGGGGTCGAGTCCCGCGTCCGCGAGGGCCTGCCGGATGACGTGTTCCTGGGAGGGGCCGCTGGGCGCGGTGAGCCCGTTGCTGGCGCCGTCCTGGTTGACGGCCGAGCCGCGGACGGTGGCGAGGACCGGGTGGCCGTTCCTGAGGGCGTCGGAGAGCCGCTCCACCACCAGCAGGCCGACGCCCTCCGCCCAGGAGGTGCCGTCGGCGCCGGCGGCGAACGACTTGGAGCGTCCGTCGGCCGCGAGACCGCGCTGCCGGGAGAACTCCACGAACATGCCGGGCGACGACATCACGGTGGCGCCGCCGACCAGGGCGAGAGAGGTCTCCCCCGAGCGCAGCGACCGCACCGCGAGGTGCAGGGCGACCAGGGACGAGGAGCAGGCGGTGTCGATGGTCACCGCGGGGCCGACGAAGCCGAACTGGTAGGCGATGCGGCCGGACATGACGCTGGGGGCGGTGCCGGTCAGGACATGGCCCTCCACGGTGTCGGGGGCTTGGTGCATGCGCGGTCCGTAGTCGAGCGCGGTGGCGCCGACGAACACGCCGGTGCGGCTGCCGCGCAGGGTGTCGGCGTCGAGTCCTGCGCGTTCCAGGGCCTCCCAGGCGGTCTCCAGGAGCAGCCGCTGCTGCGGGTCCATGGCCAGCGCCTCGCGCGGGGAGATCCCGAAGAGGGTGTTGTCGAACAGCGGGGCGTCGTAGAGGAATCCGCCCTCGCGCACGGAGCTCTTGCCGTTCCGCGCGGCGTCCCGGTCGAACAGCTCCTCGTCCCAGCCGCGGTCGGTGGGGAAGCCGGAGATCGCGTCGCCGCCGTCGGCGAGCAGCCGCCACAGGTCCTCGGGGGAGGCGATGCCGCCCGGGTAGCGGCAGGCCATGCCCACGATGGCGATGGGTTCCGTCGAGGTCTCGGCGCGGAGTACGGGGGCGGTCGCCTCGGCGCCGTTCCCTTCGAGGAGGGTGGTGAGGTGGTCGATGAGCGCGGCGGGGGTGGGGCGGTCGAACAGCAGACCGCTCGGCAGGCGCAGTCCGGTGGCTGCCGCGAGGGTGTCGCGCAGCTCCACCGACATCAGCGAGTCGAACCCGAGTTCCCTGAAGCCGGCGTGCGGTTCGACGCGGCGGTCGGCGGGGTATTCGAGGACGGCCGCGATCCGGTCGGTGACCAGGCCGGGGAGGTCGGTGAGGTCCGCCATGGCCGTGGGGACCGCCGGGGTCGCGGCAGCGGTGGCGGGGGCCTCGGGGAGCGAGGCGGCCGGGCGCGCCGGTCCGGTGATCCAGTGGCGCTCGCGCTGGAAGGCGTACGTGGGCAGGGTCACCCTGCGGCCGTCCCCGACCGTGGGCACGGCCGCCCAGTCCACCTCGGCGCCCCGGACGAACGCGGCGGCCAGGCCGGTGAGCAGGGCGTGCGGTTCGGGGCGGCCGGCGCGGAGCGTGGCGACCGGCGCCATGGCGTCGGTGTCGTCGAGGCACTCGACGGCCATCGGGGAGCAGACGGCGGCCGGACCGAGTTCGAGGAGGGTGGGCACGCCGGCGGACTTCAGGGTGCGGACCGCGTCCAGGAACCGGACCGGCCGGCGAATCTGCTCGACCCAGTACTCGGGGGAGGACCACTCCCCCGGTCCGACGGGGCGTCCGGTCACCGTGGAGACGGCGGGGAGCGTCGGCTCGTGGAAGGTGAGGTCCGTGACGGCCCGGCGGAAGTCCTCCAGCATCGGGTCCATCAGCGGGGAGTGGAAGGCGTGCGAGACGGTGAGCCGGCGGACGTTGCGGCCCTGGGCGCAGAGCCGGCCGATGACCCGCTCGACCGCGGCCTCGTCCCCCGACACCACGGTCGACAGCGGTCCGTTGACGGCGGCTGTCGCGGCCAGGGGCTCGTCGGCGAGGAGTTTCGCCACCTCGTCCTCGTCGGCCCGCACGGCGGCCATGACCCCGCCGGGCGGGAGGGCCTGCATCAGCCGGCCCCGGGCGGCGACCAGGCGTGCCGCGTCGCCCAGGGAGAGCACTCCGGCGACGTGCCCGGCGGCCACCTCGCCGATCGAGTGCCCGGCCACCTGCGAGGGGACCACGCCCCAGGAGGCGACCAGGCGGTACAGCGCCACTTCCACGGCGAAGATCGCGGGCTGGGTGAACCCGGTGTCGTCCAGGCCGTCGCCGGATTCGATCACTTCGCTCAGCGGCCGGTCGAGCAGCGGGTCGAGGTGGGCGCACACCTCGTCGAACGCCTCGGCGAACACCGGGAAGGCGGCGCGCAGTTCACGTCCCATGCCGATGCGCTGGGAGCCCTGTCCCGTGAAGACCACGGCCGGGCGGCCGGGGCGGGCGACACCGGCCCCTGCCCCGGAGGCGGCGAGGGCGGCGAGGTGGTCGAGCAGGGTGCTGCGGTCGCCGCCGAGCACGACGGCGCGGTGGTCGAAGACGGTGCGGTGCGCCGCGAGGGTCAGCCCGACGTCCGCGGGGTCGAGCGTCGCGTCGGCGGTGACGGCGGCGTGCAGCCGCGCGGCCTGGTCGCGCAGCGCGGCGGCGTCGCGTCCGGTGATCACCCAGGGCACGGGGGCCGGTCCGGTCGCGGGTGCGGACGGCGGGAGGGCTGCCGGTCCCGGTGCGGCGGCCGACCTCGGGTGGGGGGTCCGCGCGGGGCGGGGCGCCGGGGCGGGGTGCTCGGCGAGCACGACGTGGGCGTTGGTGCCGCCCATGCCGAAGGAGGAGACACCGGCCAGCAGCGTGCGGTCGGGCTCCGGCCAGTCGGACGGCGCGCTCTGCACCCTGAGCCCCAGCTCGGCCAGCGGGACCCGCGGGTTCGGGGTCGCGAAGTTGAGGCTGGCCGGGATCGTGCGGTGCGACAGGGCCAGCAGTGCCTTGATGAGGCCGGCGATCCCGGCGGCGCCCTCCAGGTGGCCGATGTTGGTCTTCACCGACCCGACCCGCAGGGGCCGTTCGGGGTCGCGCCCGCTGCCGAGGACCGCGCCGAGCGCCGCGGCCTCGATCGGGTCACCGACCGGGGTACCCGTGCCGTGCAGCTCCACGTACTGCACCGCCGCGGGATCGACGGCGGCCTTCTCGTAGGCGCGGCGCAGTACCTGCTCCTGGGAGGCGCGGTCGGGGACGGTGAGCCCGGGGGTGGCGCCGTCGTTGTTGACAGCGCTGGCGAGGATCACCCCGTGGACCCGGTCGCCGTCCGCGACGGCGCGGGCCAGCGGCTTGAGGATGACGGCGCCGCCGCCCTCGCCGCGCACGAAGCCGTTGGCGCGGGCGTCGAAGGCGTAGATCGTGCCGTCGGGTGAGAGCCCGCCGAAGCGCTCCGCACTGGCCGCGCTCTCCGCGAGGATGTTGAGGTGGACGCCCGCCACCACGGCCGCCTCCGACTCCCCCGACCGCAGCGACTCGCAGGCCAGGTGGACGGCGACCAGCGACGACGACTGGGCGGAGTCGACGGTCATGCTGGGGCCGCGCAGCCCCAGGTGGTAGGAGACCCGGTTGGCGATGACGCCCCGGTTGACGCCCGCCATGGTGTGCTGGGTGATGGCCCGCTCACCGTGCTGGTAGAGCAGGGCGGAGTAGTCGTCGCGCTGGGTGCCGACGAAGACGGCCGTCCGGCTGCCCGCCAGCGCGGCCGGCAGGATCCCGGCGTCCTCGAGCGCCTCCCACGCCAGTTCGAGCACGAGGCGCTGCTGGGGGTCCATGGTGACGGCCTCGCGCGGGGAGATGCCGAAGAAGGCGGCGTCGAAGGTGTCGAGGCGGGCGAGGAAGCCGCCCCGGCGGGTCCCGGCGCCGGAGGGCGCGGCCGTCGGCCCTGAGCCGTCGCCGGCCGGCTGGGAGGCGCGTTCCGCGGTCACCGGCTGCCAGCGTCCTTCCGGTACGGCGGTGACGGCGCTCGTGCCGGTGCTCAGCAACTCCCAGAAGGCGGCGGGGCCGTCGGCGCCCGGCAGTCGGCAGGAGAGTCCGACCACCGCGATGGCCTGGTCTCCTTCCCCACGCGCCGCGGACGTCCCAAGGTGCTGCTCGTTCGTCATGGCGCTCGACTACCCTTCCGGCTGAACCGACCGAAACCCCAAGGCATTGAGGCAACTCTGCGAATGGATCGTAGGCAGCGGCCTCCTCGCGGAATTCAACGTGCGGCCTTTTTCGGGTAATCGGCCGGGCGACGGACGGGCAGATCACGGTGTGACCCGGCGGTTCCCGCACTGTTGCGCGGGATGAAATACCGTCTCGACCGTGGAACTCAGCCACCTCACTCACGGAAGGCGGGCCTGATCTCTCATGTCGCAAATAATCGCTGATCTGGAAAAGCGCACCGAACTCTATGTCGATGCCTTCAACGCGGGCGACGCGGACGCACTCGAGGATTTCTACACCGAGGAGGCCATCGCGGTCTGGGAACCGGGCAAGCCGCTGACCGGGCAGGCCCGCAGGGACTACCAGCGCGCGTTCCTGTCCCGCGGGCCGCGGATCACCGCCGTGCCGCGGCAGTCCTTCGTCACGAGTGACACCGCGCTGCTGATCGTCGACTGGACCATCGACACGGTCGACGAGTCGGGGACGGCCGTGCAGCTGCGCGGGATCGGCGTGGACGTGCTGCGCCTGGGCGAGGACGGGGTCTGGCGCTACACGGTGGACGACCCCTACGGCCAGGAGGACTGAGCCCCTCCCCCCGACGCACCAGTCCCGTTCAGCCACCATCCAGCAGAGAGGCAGGCCGGTTCACATGGCCTTCAACTTCGCCGTCGACTTCGATCCCGCCCACCCCGACCTCACCAGCGACGCCGAGGTCGCGAACGAGATCTTCCTCCAGGTCTTCAACTCCGGTGACGGCGAGCTGTTCAACCGCCTGTACCTGGAGGACTCCATCTCGAACTTCTCCGGCGAGCCCCTCACCGGCGCCGCGCGCCTGGCCTTCTTCAAGGAGTTCCTCTCCTCGAAGCCGACGCTGGAGGCCGCGATCACGTTCTCGTACGTCGCCGGTGACGTGGCGCTCATGGGGGTCGACTACAGCATCAGGGGCACCGGCCCGGACGGCTCGCCCACCCTCCTCGAAGGCGTGTGCACGGATGTCCTGCGGCGCCAGAAGGACGGCCGCTGGCTGATGGCCGTCGACCGTCCGGTGGCCGCGAAGGGACTCGTCTCCGAATAGGGAGCGGGCCCCCGGTCCCCCGCACGGAAGAACCCCCCGAATGCACCGCTGGGGGGTTCTTCCGCCTTTTGGTCTTCTTCTCGGAACGCCCGGCACGTAGGTGTGCGCGAGCGTTCCTTCTCATTTCTCTGCGCGGGCGTTCCCGCTCGTTCCTGTGCTCGGGTGTTCCCGGTCGTTCCTAGTGCGCGGGCGCAGCCGCTCGTTCCTGTGTGCGGCGTTCCCGGTCGTTCCTGTGTGCCGGTCCCGCGGATCGTCTCCGCGGGACCGGCACACAGGACGACGGCGTGCGGTCAGCGCGTGGACGGCTCCGGGCGGCCGAAAGAGCCGTTGACGAAGATCAGTTCGTGACCGTCGCTGCCGCGCCCGGCCTCCAGCACCGTCCCTATGAAGATGGTGTGGTCGCCGAACGCGTGCGCGTCGGTCAGTTCGCACTCCACCCAGGCCAGCGAACCGGCGAGCAGCGGGGCGCCCGTGTGGGGGCCCGGCCACCACTCGATCCCGTCGAACTGCGCGGCGCCGAGGGTGCGGTTCTTGTCGGCGAAGTGCCGGGCGAGGGGCTCCTGTTCGGCTCCGAGAATGTTCACGGCGAAGCGGCGGGAGTCGGTCAGCGCCTGGTGCATCACGGCGCCGTGGCCGACGCTGCACAGCACCGAGGGCGGGTCGAGCGACACGGAGCTGAAGGCGTTCGCCGTCATGGCGTGCAGATGCTCCTGACCGACGGTGATGACCGTGACGCCGGTCGTGAAACGGGACATCACCTCCCTCAGCCGGCCGGGCCCCACCCAGCGCGGTGCGGAGGGGGAAGCCGAGGGGTCGAGTTCAGCGGACGCGGAATTCATGCCACCTTCTCCGGGGGGTCGTGGGGGCGCACGCGACCCGTGACAGAGGCAAGGACGGGCCTGCGGATTCCTCAACGTACCGGCGCCCGGACGCGTCTCCTCCACCGTCGGGTAACCGGCGTACCGGTCCCCCGCGGGCGCCGCCGTGGTGACTGTGCCGTGAGTGCCGCCTTACCTCCCGGGCGCACCCTGTGGCCATGACTCCCACAGACTCCGCAGCGGCCCGGCCCGAGACCACCGAGCCGGAGCTCGCCGAACCGCACCTGCGTGCGGTGCTGGACACCGCGGGACTGGCCGTCGAGTACGTCCGGGCCCAGGACAACACGCTGTTCCGGCTCGACGAGGACGGCACCGAGATCCCCGTGACGGACTTCGCCGGCGGGTACGGCTCCGTCCTGCTCGGCCACAACCGGCCCGAGATCGTCGAGCGCGCGAGGGAACTGCTGGCGTCGGGCACCCCGGTGCACGCGCAGTTCTCCAGCCACCCCTACGCCAACCGGCTCGCGGCCGAGCTGAACCGGATCGTGGGACGCGAACTGGGCACCGACGAGCCGTACTTCGCCATCTTCGGCAATTCGGGCGCGGAGGCCGTCGAGGCCGCGATCAAGCACGCCGAGATGGACCGGGGCATGCGACTGGCGGCGCTGCGTGCGGAGTTGGCGCGGCACACCGCGAGCGTCCGCGCGGCGGTGGCGGCCGGCGAGGCGGAGGTGACCTCCCGGACCCTCGCGGGTGCCGGGCTCGACGCGACGGCACCCGGCGGCGACTTCGAGACGCTCGCCGCCGAGTTGGAGCGTCACAACGCCGAACTGTTCGCCAGGCCGCCGCTGTTCCTCAGTCTTGAGGGCGGCTTCCACGGCAAGCTGGCGGCGAGTGTGCAGCTGACCCACAACGAGGGGTACCGCGCCCCGTTCAAGGCGCTGGCGGCGCAGGCCCGTTTCGTGCCCCGTGAGCGGCCCGAGGCGCTGAAGGAGATCTGGGCCGAGGAGCGCGGGACACTCCGGGACGTGCGGGTCTTCGAGGGCCACGTCGAGGTCACCGAGCGCGAGTTCCCCGCGTTCTGCGCCTTCCTGGTGGAGCCGATCCAGGGCGAGGGCGGCATCCACGTCCTGTCGGAGGAGTTCGCCGCGGAGATCCAGCGGTTCTGCGCGTCGATCGCGTGCCCGGTGATCGTCGACGAGATCCAGAGCGGCATGGGCCGCACCGGTGCCTTGCTGGCGAGTGCCCGGATCGGTCTGCGGGGCGACTACTACACGCTGGCCAAGACGCTGGGCGGCGGTGTCGCCAAGACGTCGGTGATGCTGGTGCGACAGGCCTGGTACCGCGAGGAGTTCGAGATCGTCCACAGTTCGACGTTCGCCAAGGACAGTTTCTCCTGCCACATCGCGCTCAAGGTGCTCGAACTGCTCGAGGCGGACGGCGGCGCGGCCTACCGGCGGGCGGCCGAGCGGGGCGAGGCGCTGCGGCGCACGCTGGAGTCGGTCGCCGCGGACTTCCCCGGCGTGGTCAAGGAGGTGCGGGGCCGTGGCCTGATGCTCGGCGTGGAGTTCCACGACCAGTCGGGGTCGGCGTCACCCGCGCTGCGGGAGGCGGCCGCCGGTGGTCTCTTCGGCTATGTGCTCGCCGGGCATCTGCTGCACCGGCACGCCATCCGCACGTTCCCGACCGCGAGCGCTCTCAACACCCTCCGTTTCGAACCGTCCCTGCTGCTGAGCGATGCCGAGATCGCCCGGCTCGACGGCGGTCTGCGGGACGTCTGCGCCATCATGCGCGACGCGGCCGGCGAACGGCTGGCGGCCGGCCGGGCCGGCTGAGGGGACGCCTTCGGGACCCGCGTGGGCGGTTCCCGGTCCGCCGATCGGCCCGCCCCGCGGGCCAGGGGGCCGGGAACCGCCCTCCGGCATGCCCGCCGACGGTCCTCCGGGGTGCGGGCCGGGCGACGGGAAGCGGCGGGGCGGGACCCTGATCCTG
>NZ_FMCI01000020.1 GCF_900091845.1 Streptomyces sp. SolWspMP-5a-2 | reverse complement strand
CGACGCGACGGCCAGCGCGGCGGCGAGCACCAGCGCGGCCGGAGCCGCGCAGACCCGGCGGCCGGGCGCCCGGCACGCCCCCGCCCAGAGCAGGGTCAGCGCCGCCAGCACGGACAGCGTCTCCGTCCGGCCCGCCAGCGCCGAGCAGACCAGGAGGACGGAGCCGGCCAGCGCGAGGACCAGCCCCGGCAGCCGGGTGCGGGACGACAGCAGCAGCGCCGCCGTGACGGCGAACTGGAGCGCCAGGGACGCCGGGTGGGGGAGCGCGAGGACGGCGGGCAGGGCCCACAGCGCCGCCCACGCCAGGCAGAGCGCGCCCGTCAGCGCCCGGGGACGCCACACCGGGGCACGGACCGCGAGGGCGAGCACGGCGGCCACCGACACGAGCACCACCGGCGCCGTCCACGCGTGCGGGGGCCAGAGCCCGCCCACCGTGACCGCGGCCCGCGCGTCCGCCGGGGCCCCCGACCAGACCCGCGCCGCCCAGGACACCGGACCCAGCAGCGTCAGCCCGACCGTCGGCACCGCGCACAGCAGCGCCAGGCCCTGCACCCCGGCCGACGCCCCCAGCGCGCCGTGCCGCAGCGCCGCGCGCGGCGAGGTCCGCGCGAGCGCGGGCAGGGCGATGCCGAGAGCCAGATGGACCGGCACCGTCCAGCCGGACGGCAGCAGCGCGTGCGGCACGGTGCCCAGCGCGCCCACCAGGAACAGCCCGCCGACCAGCGCGTGCGCCGTCGCGTACCGGTTGTCGGAGAGCCGCCGGGCGGCGGCCAGCGACAGCCCCGCCGGCAGGGCCAGCAGCGTCGCGGCCCTCGCGGCGGTGGACAGGTCGCCCGCGACCGCCCAGAACCAGAGCGCCGCCAGCACGGCCCAGGCGCCCGCGCCGTACGCCCCGACCAGCGCGACGACCCGGACCACGCCACCGGCGCACCGGAACGCCACCACGGTGTCCGCCGCCGACGTCAGCAGCAGCACGAGGGCCACCGTGTACGGACCGGCGCCCACCGCCACCGCCCCGAGCAGCAGCGGCAGTTGGGCGACCGCGAGCGCGGCGGGCAGCGGCAGCCGCAGCCCTGGCACCCCGTCGCCGCTCCTCCCGTCCGCCCGCGGCGCCGTCCCCTCCTGCCCCGCCGCGTCCCGTCCCGCCCGCGCCCCCGCGCCGAACCGCCCGGTCGTGAGGGCCCCGGTGTTCACGGCCGCGCCGTACCCCGTCCAGGTCAGGGCCAGCACCGCCGTCGCCACCGCCGCGTACCCCGTCGCGTCCGTCCCCGACAGTGCCGTCGCGTGCAGCGCGTACGCGTCCAGCGCGGTCAGCGCGAGGCCGATCCCGGCCACCGACTCGGCCGTCGCCCGCAGCCCCCGCCGTCGCAGCGCCACCGGCGCCGCCAGCACCGCGAGGGTCGTCACGCCCAGCACCGCGGCCCGCCGCGCGATGCTCAACTCGCCCCAGCTGACCAGCGTGAACGCCACCGCCGCGAGGGTCAGCAGCACCCCGCCCAGCAGCAGGAGCACGTTCTGCACCCGGGGCGCGGGCGTCTCCGGGCGGGGCGGCGCCGGGGCGGGCAAGGGCACCGGCCGGTACAGGGCCGCTACCAGCCAGGCCCGGCGCGTCAGCAACTGCGCCCGCCGGGCGTCCAGGGCGCCCAGCTCGGCGTCGATCAGCCGCAGCTCCTCGGCAGGCGGCGGAAAAGGTGTCATGTCCCGGAGTGTGGTCGCGGCCCCGCCGACCGGCATGAGCGCCGGTACTCACTCCGTACTCAGATGCCGGGTGCGGGCCCCCCGCGCGGGCACACTTCTGCCCATGGACTGGTCCCACCACCGCTTCCGCGTCGAGTGGACGCTCGCCGCGCCCCCGGCCGCCGTGTACCGGGTCCTCGAACGCGCCGAGGACTATCCGCGCTGGTGGCCGCAGGTGCGCCGGGTGACCCCGATCGACGCGGACAGCGGCGTCGTCCGCATCCGCGCCACCCTCCCGTACACCCTCACCCTCACCGCCCGCGCCACCCGCCGCGACCCCGGGGCCGGGATCCTGGAGGTCTCCCTGACCGGCGACCTCGAAGGCCGGGCCCGCTGGACCCTCACTGCGCACGGCACCGGCACCCACGTCCGCTACGACCAGGAGGTCGTCGTGCGCAGAACGCTGCTCAGACGGCTCGCCGTCCCCGGCCGCGCGGTCTTCCGCGCCAACCACCGGCTGATGATGCGGGCCGGACGGCGGGGGCTCGCGGCCCGCCTGGAAGCGGTTTGAAGGAACCCCGGGAATCCCTGTATGGTTCAGTCCGTTCCCGGGCGATTAGCTCAGTGGGAGAGCGCTTCGTTCACACCGAAGAGGTCACTGGTTCGAACCCAGTATCGCCCACCCGGAGAAAGCCGGTCCGTCCCCGACGGACCGGCTTTCCGCTGTTCACGCCGCCGCGGGCAGGTCCCGGCGCAGCGGCCAGGCCGGATCCACCGTCTCCGGGGTGCCGCTGCGCGCGAACCACGCCTGCAGACCCCGGGCCTGCGCCGCGTGCCACGTCGTCTGCAACGTGTGCAACTCGCCGGGGGAGAGCCGCTCCAGGCGGGTCGCGAACCGGCGGCCCAGCGCCCGCACCACCTCGAGCGACGCGAGGGCGTCCGCGCCCGCGTCGTGCGCGCCCTCCAGCGTCACCTCGTAGTGCGCGCACAGGTCCGTCAGCGTCCGGCGGCCCTTGCGGTACCGGTCCAGGTGCTTGTCCAGCACCCGCGGATCCAGCACCCGCAGCGGCACCGCCTCGAACCACCTGTCCAGCGACGACGCCCGGTGCCTGCGCAGCTCACGGTCGAGCAGCGTCAGATCGAACGGCGCGTTCATCACCACCAACGGCCTGCGCAGGGCCGCCTGTTCGGCCAGCGCGTCCGCTATCTCCAGCACCACGGGCGCCGGCCACCGGCCGTTGCGCCGCAGGTGCTCGTCCGTCAGCCCGTGCACCGCGGTCGCCGCCTCCGGCACCGGCACGCCCGGGTTGACCAGCCAACGGGCCACCCGCGGCCGGGAACCCGGAGCGTCCTGGACGACCACGGCCGCCGAGACGATCCGGTCGGACTCGACGTCCACACCCGTGGTCTCCGTGTCGAAGGCCGCGAGCGGCCCCTCGTACCAGCACGTCATCCCAACCCAACTCCTCGTTCACCTACGGCAGCTGACGTCCCGTCTTCTGCCTGTTTGGTGATACCCGGGCCGTTTGCGCCGTACGCCGGAAGGACACAACAGGAGTACGGGTCTTTGCAGTTCAGCGGCCCGTCGCAGACAAACCCTTGGCCTGGAAGGCTGTTCGTCATGGCGATAGCCCAGCCCGAGCGGAGCGGGCTGCTGCCCGAACGCACGGGCCCCCGTCGCGGCACTCTCGCCACCACCGCCTGCATGGAGACGTTGCAGGTCGGCTATCTGCACGCGGTCGCCGCCGCCGCGGGCTGCTCGCTCTCCCAGCCGTTCCCGGACAACGGCATCGACTGGCACGTCAGCCACGGCTCGCCGGGACACACCGTGGACGACGAGGTCACCATCAAGGTGCAGCTCAAGTGCACCTACCAGGTCGCCCCCAGGCCGCCCGGCCCCTCCTTCGCCTTCACCCTGGACAACGACCACCTGCGCAAACTCGCCCGCACCCCGGTCTCCGTCCACAAGATCCTCGTCGTGATGCTCGTCCCGCGCTCCCAGGACGACTGGCTGCGCGCCGACCACGACCGCCTCGACCTGCGCCACTGCTGCTACTGGGTCAACCTCGCCGGCCACCCCGTCACCGGCCGGACCCGGACCACCGTGCGGATTCCGACCGCGCGCATCTTCGACGACCGGGCGCTGTGCGAGATCATGGCGCGGGTCGGGACCGGAGGCAGGCCATGACGCACCGCCCGCTGGACGAGCCCCTGCGGCCCGGCAGGCCGCACCCCGCCGAGGCGCCCGCGACCGCCGACTGGCACCGGCCGCCCGAGCCCGACCGGGTCGACCCCGCCGTCCTGGGGGCCCTGCTGCGCCGGCACGGCTGGCAGCGGCGCGGCGGCGCACCGGGCCGCTACGGCCGCTGGACCCCGCCGGGGCCCGGCACCGGCACCAGCCTGCTGGTGCCCGAGACCCGCTCCTTCCCCGACAGCGACGACCTGCTCGGCGAGGCGCTCCTCGCCCTTGCCCGCAGCGGCACCCCCGCCGCCCGCGAGGTGCTCGTCGGGCTCGCCGTGCCCAGCGACGAGATCCGCTGGTGGCGGGACGCGCCGACCGGGCCCGCCGACACCACGCCCTGGAGCGTGCAGGAGCAACTGCGCGCCGCCGCACGGCAGATGCTGCTCGCCGGGGCGCTCGCCACGCACGCCAGGGCCGGTTACCACGGCGCCCGCCACCGGCACGCCGCCGCCGTGCTCCTCGACCACGTCCTCGTCGGCTCCGCGACCGGCGCCGACCGGCTCACCGCCTTCGTGCCGGTCGCCGGGGGGCGCCCCCTCGCCGTCCGCCTGCACCAGGCGCTCCACGCCGTCCGGGAGGCCGTCGACTACCGGCGGGCCACCGGCGGCATGGACGCCTTCGACGGGGCCGTCGAGGCCGGGTCCAGCCGCGAACTCACCGACGCCCTGATCGCGCTGGTGCGCGGCACCGAGGGCGCCCGCGTCGCCGTCGAGTGGGCGCCCGCCGCCGGGGTCCCCGAGGGGTGCGCGGCCACCGCCGAGCCCGTCGAGTTCTCCCCGGGCGACCTGCCCGCGCTGCGCGAGGCGGGCGCGCGCTACCTGCGCGACGAGCCGTCCGTGCCGGTGCGGCTCACCGGCACCGTCGAACGGATGCGCCGCTCCGGGGCGCGCGGCGAGGGCGGCATACGGCTGCGGGTGCTCGACGGCGCCGAGGTCCCCTACGTCCGCGTCACCCTCGGCGAGGAGGACTACCGGATCGCCGGGCACGCCCACCTGGTCGGGCTGCCGGTGCGGGTGCACGGGCGACTGGAGCGCCGGGGCGGCTTCCGGCGGCTGACCGGCGCCGCCGGCGTCGTCCCCGTCCAGGTGGACGAGGCGGACCGGGACCGCCTGATGAAGTCGCTCCAGGAGCACCTCGACGTCTTCGGGGAGGCGTGCGGCGGGGACGAGTGCGACTGAGCGGCCACCCCCGGTAACCGTTTCGCGGTCGGCGGGTGCGGGTCGGTACGATCCCTACCTGCGCGCGCTCCTGGTATGGCGCCGCACCCCCTTCAGTCAGGAGAGACCGGTGTCAGACGTCCGTGTGATCATCCAACGCGATTCCGAGCGGGACGAGCGTGTGGTGACGACGGGCACCACGGCCGCCGACCTCTTCGCCGGTGAGCGTTCGATCGTCGCCGCCCGGGTGGCGGGCGAGCTGAAGGACCTCGCGTACGAGCCGCGCGACGGCGAGACCGTCGAGCCCGTGGAGATCACCTCCGAGGACGGCCTGAACATCCTGCGCCACTCCACCGCGCACGTCATGGCGCAGGCCGTGCAGGAGATCTTCCCCGAGGCCAAGCTGGGCATCGGCCCGCCGGTCAAGGACGGCTTCTACTACGACTTCGACGTCGAGCGGCCGTTCACGCCCGAGGACCTCAAGGCCGTCGAGAAGAAGATGCAGGAGATCCAGAAGCGCGGGCAGCGCTTCTCCCGCCGCGTCGTCACCGACGAGGCGGCCCGCGAGGAGCTGGCCGACGAGCCGTACAAGCTGGAGCTGATCGGCCTCAAGGGCGCCGCCTCCTCCGACGACGGCGCCGACGTCGAGGTCGGCGCGGGCGAGCTGACGATCTACGACAACCTGGACGCCAAGACCGGCGAGCTGTGCTGGAAGGACCTCTGCCGGGGCCCGCACCTGCCCTCCACCCGCCTCATCCCGGCGTTCAAGCTGATGCGCAACGCGGCCGCCTACTGGCGCGGCAGCGAGAAGAACCCGATGCTCCAGCGCATCTACGGCACCGCCTGGCCGTCCAAGGACGAGCTGAAGGCGTACCTCGACTTCCTCGCCGAGGCCGAGAAGCGCGACCACCGCAAGCTCGGCAGCGAACTCGACCTGTTCTCCGTCCCGGAGCAGATCGGCTCGGGCCTCGCCGTCTTCCACCCCAAGGGCGGCATCGTCCGCCGCGTCATGGAGGACTACTCGCGCCGCCGCCACGAGGAGGAGGGCTACGAGTTCGTCTACACCCCGCACGCCACCAAGGGGAAGCTGTTCGAGACGTCCGGGCACCTGGACTGGTACGCCGACGGCATGTACCCGCCCATGCAGCTCGACGAGGGCGTGGACTACTACCTCAAGCCCATGAACTGCCCGATGCACAACCTGATCTTCGACGCGCGCGGCCGCTCCTACCGCGAACTGCCGCTGCGCCTCTTCGAGTTCGGGACCGTGTACCGGTACGAGAAGTCCGGTGTGGTGCACGGCCTCACCCGCGCCCGCGGCTTCACCCAGGACGACGCGCACATCTACTGCACCAAGGAGCAGATGGCGGACGAGCTGGACAAGACGCTCACCTTCGTCCTGAACCTGCTGCGCGACTACGGCCTCACCGACTTCTACCTGGAGCTGTCCACCAAGGACCCGGAGAAGTTCGTCGGCTCCGACGAGGTCTGGGAGGAGGCCACCGAGACGCTCCGCTCGGTCGCCGAGAAGCAGGGCCTGCCACTCGTCCCCGACCCGGGCGGCGCCGCCTTCTACGGGCCGAAGATCTCCGTGCAGACCAAGGACGCCATCGGCCGCACCTGGCAGATGTCGACCGTCCAGCTCGACTTCAACCTGCCCGAGCGCTTCGACCTGGAGTACACCGGCCCCGACGGCTCCAAGCAGCGCCCGGTGATGATCCACCGCGCCCTGTTCGGCTCCATCGAGCGGTTCTTCGCGGTGCTCCTGGAGCACTACGCGGGCGCCTTCCCGGCGTGGCTCGCGCCGGTGCAGGCGGTGGGCATCCCGATCGGGGACGCGCACGTCGGCTACCTGGACACGTTCGCCGCCGCGGCCAAGAAGCAGGGGCTGCGGGTCGAGGTCGACGCGTCGTCGGACCGCATGCAGAAGAAGATCCGCAACGCGCAGCGCCAGAAGGTGCCGTTCATGATCATCGTCGGGGACGACGACATGAGCGCGGGCACCGTCTCGTTCCGCTACCGCGACGGCGCCCAGGAGAACGGCATCCCGTTCGACGAGGCCATCGCCAAGATCGCCAAGGTGGTCGAGGAGCGGGCGCAGGTCTGATCCGGCGCCGCGGCCGGTGGGACGCCCCCGGGGTGTCCCGTCCGCCCGGCTCGCGGGAGGCCCCCGGGGACGTCATGTCCCCGGGGGCCTCTCGTCGCCCTCCCGCGCGAACACCTGGAGCAGCCACGACGAGAACGACCCCGTCACCGCGCCCAGCAGCGCGAGCCCGCACGCCATCATCCCGACCGCGATGATCCGGCCGACCGGGGTCACCGGCGTCACGTCGCCGTAGCCGACCGTCGCGAGGGTCGCGCACGCCCACCACACGGAGTCCCCGAACGTCGTGATCGAGGCACCGGGCGCCCCGCGTTCCTGCTGGTAGACGGCGAGCGACGCGGCGAAGCCGAGCAGCACCGTGCAGAGCCCCGCGTACGCCATCACGCGCGCCTGGAGCGCCAGCCGGGGCTCGCCGCGCCTGTTCTGGACGGCCTGGTAGAGCCGGACGATCCGCAGCGGCCGCAGCAGCGGCAGCATCAGCGTCACCGTGTCCAGCCAGTGCGTCCGCACGAACCGCGGACCCTGCCCGCTCAGGCGCCAGCGCACCCCGTAGTCGACACCGAACACCACCCACATCGCGCCCGTCACGGCGAGGCAGACGTCCAGCAGATCGCCCGGCAGCCCGGTGGCCAGCACGCGCACCGCGTACGAGGCGAGATAGACCAGCGACGCCACGAAGAGGGGGATCTCCGTGCGCCGCTCCCAGCGGGCCGTGCGGCTGTCTTCGTCCACCCCTCCAGCTTCACCCGCGGGCCTTTTCCCCCAACCCCGGCGACACGATCCGAACGGGCGACGCCATATGCTGCACAGCATGACGAGTGAGCCGGAGCAGCAGCTGGGAGTGGGGACACAGGACGCGTTCCAGCGTCTGTGGACGCCCCATCGGATGGCCTACATCCAGGGCGAGAACAAGCCGACCGGCCCGGGGGCGGGCGACGGCTGCCCCTTCTGCTCGATCCCGTCCGCGTCCGACGAGGACGGCCTGGTCGTCCGCCGCGGGGAGCACGTGTACGCGGTGCTCAACCTGTACCCCTACAACGGCGGCCACCTGATGGTCGTGCCCTACCGGCACGTCGCCGACTACACCGACCTCACCGAACCGGAGACGGCGGAGCTCGCGGCCCTGACCAAGCAGGCGATGACGGCCCTGCGCACCGCGTCCGGGGCGCACGGCTTCAACATCGGCATGAACCAGGGCGCGGTGGCGGGCGCGGGCATCGCCGCCCACCTGCATCAGCACCTGGTGCCGCGCTGGGGCGGGGACACCAACTTCATGCCGGTGGTCGGCCACACCCGGGTGCTGCCCCAACTCCTCGCGGACACCCGCAAGATGCTCGCGGAGGCGTGGCCCGCGTAGCCGGTACCGCCCGGTTCACCCCCGTCGCGCCCCCGCCAGGCGGCCCCGTGCGGCCGCCTGGATCTGCGACGGGCCGAGCCCCCAGACGAGGACGTGCCCGACGGCCGCCGCCAGGGGCCGGTCCCAGCAGACGCGGACCACGGCCGGACGGCGGACGCCCAGCGCGGCGCGGGCCCAGCCGGGCAGCAGCCCGACCGCGGCGTTCATCAGCAGGCGGACGACGAACCGCTCCCGCCGGGTGCGGCCGAACCGGCGCAGGAACCGCACGGAGTCGAGCGCGGCCGGGGTGGCGCGCAGCGCGGGGCGCATGCCGGTGAGATAGCGCTCGGCGGCGGAGGCGGTGCGCGGCACGTCCCGCGCGCCCAGCGCCTCGGCCACCGGGGCGACCCCGCGGTAGTAGGCGTCGCACTCGGCGGACGTCAGCCGCTCCCGCCGGGGCGCGTAGACCTGGTGCCCGGCGAGGAAGCTGCGCACCTCGGCGGTGTGCACCCAGGTGAGCAGGACGGGGTCGTCCGCGCGGTAGGGACGGCCGTCAGGGGCGGTGCCGCGCACCCGGGTGTGGATGCGGCTGACCAGGCCGATCACCTCACGGGCGGCCTCGGCCGAGCCGAAGGTGGTCGTGGTGACGAACCGGACGGTCCCGTTCAGCCGGCCGACCGGATCGGCGCGGAAGTCGGAGTGCTGGTCGACGCCCGCCATGGCCAGCGGGTGCAGCGACTGGAGCATGAGCGCCGCGAACCCGCCGGTGAGCATCCCGGTGGCGTGCCCGTGCACCCGCCACACCGGGTCGTCCGGCACGATCCCGAACAGCCCGGGGTCACCGGGCGGCCCCGCGTACCGCTCCAGCCGGAGATCGCCGCCGTGCATGGTCGCCGTCAGCTCCGCGGCGATCCTCTCCCGCACTCCCACCCGCGCCTCCAGGGTCGGTCCCCTCTCAGCCGAGGGTACCGACCCGTCCGGCGAGCACGGCGGCGAGGACGAGCAGCCCGCAGAGCGGGTTGGTGGCGAACGCCCGCCCGCAGGCCGCGGCGTCCGCCGGGTCGGCCCGCCGCACCTGCCACGCCAACTGCCCGGCGACGACGCCCAGTCCGGGCCAGAACAGCGGACCGAGCCCGGCCACCGCCCCGAACCAGCCGAGCAGCGCCACGCACCCCGCGTACACACCGGCGACCAGCAGACGGCTCCTCGGCCCCAGCAGCACCGGGGCCGACCGCACCCCGGCCCGCACGTCGGCCTCCCGGTCCTGGCAGGCGTAGATCACGTCCGTCCCCACGGCCCAGCAGACCAGCGCCCCGTACAGCACCGGGCCGCCGTCTCCCGGTCCGCCGCGCAGCAGGGCGTAGACCAGCGGGACCAGCCAGTTGATGGTGACGCCCAGCCACACGTGCGGCCAGTGGGTGACCCGCTTCAGCAGCGGGTAGACGGCGGCGAGGGGCGCCCCGGCCGCCGCCCACAGCACGGCCTCCGCGCTCCAGAACGCCAGCACCAGCGGGGCGAGCGCGCCGAGCACGACGCAGAGCGCGAGGGCCCGCCCGGCGCTCAGCCGCCCGGAGGCGACGGGACGGCCCGCCGTCCTCGGCACCCGGGCGTCGAACCGCGCGTCCAGCACGTCGTCGAGCCCGCAGGCGGCCCCGCGCGACACCACCCCGAACACCAGGAGCAGCGGCCCCAGCAGCAGACCCTCGCGGGGTGCGGCGACCGCCGCCAGGGCGATCCAGCCGGGCAGCACCAGCAGCCAGCCGCCCACCGGCCGGTCAAGCCGCAGCAGCTCCAGGTAGGGCCGCG
>NZ_FMCI01000108.1 GCF_900091845.1 Streptomyces sp. SolWspMP-5a-2 | reverse complement strand
GCCCGGGGACGTCGCGGCCCTTGGACGGCCGCTCGGGGGCCGCCGTCCGCCCGCCCGCCGCGTCGCCCTTGGCGCGCGAGGCGGCTCTGCGCGGTCCCGGCACCGACGACTGCGGTGCGGAAGGGGTCAGTCGCAGTTCGTATTCACCGGTGTCCGGATTGAGCACCCATTGGTCTGCGGGATCGATGTTGTCCGCCCGCCCACGGCCTTGCGCGTCCACGGTCGTCCGAATCCTCCGTCTGGGCCACGCGGCGCCTTCCCCCTACAAAGGCGCTCGGGTCTCGGTCTCTCGGTGCGCGACGCAAGGACGGACCCAAGCTGCCGGGTGCACCGGATCGCTCACACTATCCGGCCAGTTCGGCGCCGAGCGACGCCGGTGACAAATTCTTCGTCCCTACAAGTGGGCAATCCGCCCATTTCCTTGGACTTTTTGGGAACGGTCGCTGATCGGCTTGGCGATCGCTTTACCCGCAGAGGTCTTCCGCGGCCGTGTTTCCGCGGAACGTGGGTGCCGGAGAAACCGGATCGGAGGCCGCGGCGCCCCGATATCCAGCGGGCTTCCCGTCATCCGTCAGGTACTCATCGTAGTCGTCCGATTGCGTATACGAATCCTGATCGGACTTCTCGTGCGAATCCGAAGCCGAATGTGGCGCTTTCCTCGCGACGGTCACCGGAGCGTCCCGGCGCAGCCGGTCGAACAGTTTCCGCGCCTCGGACTCCACGAGTTGGTCGCGGTTGGAGTCGTTCACGTACGACTCCCTCGGCACCGTCAGGAAGCGCACCTGTTCGGTGGGGATGTCATGCAGACTGCGGACGAGGTCGTAGAGCCCGCGCAGGTTCGCGAGCCCCGGGTCGGTGGTGAGCGACGAGGTCGCCGCGTCCAGCACCGGGTACAGCCGCACCGGGTTGAGCAGGACGCCGTTGCTCTGCACCTTGTTCACCAGCGCGCCCAGGAACCGCTGTTGACGGTCCATGCGCTCGGTGTCGCTGCCGTCGCCGAGGGACTTGCGGGCCCGCACGTAGCCGAGCGCCTGCTCCCCGTCGAGGGTGACCCGCCCGGCCGGGAGCTTCAGCCGCGCCGCCGTGTCGTGGATCGGCGCGGGCAGGCAGAGCCGGACGCCGTCGACCGCGTCCACCATCTTCCGGAACCCCTGGAAGTCGACGACCACGTGATGGTCGACCCGGATGCCCGTCAGCTTCTCCACGGTCCGGATGGTGCACGCCGAACCACCCGTCGCGAACGCCGAGTTGAACATCGTGAACGCCGGTTCGGAGCGGCTGTCGTCCCGGCGGCGGCACCCGGGCACGTCCACCATCAGGTCCCGGGGCAGGGAGACGGCGGTCGCGCTGCGCCGCCCGGCCGACAGGTGCAGCAGGATCGTGGTGTCGGAGCGCTCGGAACCTCCGTCGCGCCCGTAGCGCGCGTTGCCGTGCCCCGCCCGCGAGTCCGACCCGATGAGCAGGATGTTCTGCGCCCCCCTGACCGGCGGGGAGGGCCGTTGTCCCGCGTACCGCGCGAGTTCGGCCGCGGCGGCCCGGTCCGGCGTGATGTTCCCGCTCAGCTTCGCGTACGCGAGCCACCCCGCCCCGCCCGCGCCGAGCGCCACCACGGCGGCGGCGGTCCCGCCCGCCAGGGCCCAGCGCCGGCGCAGCCGCCGTCCGCCCCGTCCGACCGCCGACGCGCCCGTCCGCCGGGCCCCCGTGTGGTCGCTCATGTCCGCTGCCCCCCGATCGTCTGGAGCGTGCACTTCCCCGACCTTCCCCCGAACCGCCGCCCGGGGCCGCCGCTGGTGCACCGGACGGGTGAGGGGAGGGGCGCGGGGGCTCGGAGAACGGGGGAGGAGCGGCCGTGGGTTCCGGGCGGGGCGCGGGCGGTGGGGTGCTCAGCGGCGGAGGGTCGTCGCCTTCTCCGTCTCCACCCGGCGGGCCACCGCGTCCTCGTCCAGCGCGGACAGGTTCCGGCACAGGATCACCGAACCGCCGGTGGCGAGCGGGCCGTACAGGCCCGCCACCAGGCCGTCCCAGGTGTCGTACGGCAGCGCCGACAGCACCCGCGCCCCGGCCTCCGCCGTCCCGGCGCGGGCCAGGTCCACGACCTCGGCCGCGGAGAACTCCCGCCCGGCCACGATCAGCGCCGGTTCCTCCGGGTCGACCGGTGCGAACGGCGCGAACCGGTCTCCCTGGCCCGGCACGTCGACCGCGTAGTCGGCGAAGCCCTCGGGCCGCTGCGGGAACCGCCCGCCCAGCGGGCGCAGCGCGAGCGCGACCCGCTCGCCCCGGCAGGCCCGCGCCGCCTCCAGCGTGTCGGGTCCGCTCACCACGACATCGGCCGCCGCGGGATCGCCGCCCACGTCCGCGACGGTGCCCACCGACGCGCACGCCAGCAGCCACACCGCCGTCTGCCAGTGCGCGGGCAGCAGCAGCGCCACCCGGTCGCCCGGCTGGGCGGCGAGGTCGCCCTGGAGGAGGTTCGCGGTCTTGGCCACCCAATTGGCGAAGGTGGCCACGGACAATTCCACGCGCTCGCCCGTGGCGTCGTCGTAGAAGGTCACCAGGGGGCGTCCCGGGTCCGCGGCGAGCGCGGAACGCAGCAGGTCGGCAGGGGTGCGATCAGTGGCGTTCACGCGGGCAAGGGTACGCGCGGCAAGCGGCGCGCGGCCGGGCCGGGGCCACCGGTTCGGGGGAACGCGCGGTGGGGCCGGCAGACGGGCCGTCAGTTCCCGTATGGACATATATGTCTGACTATGTTCAAGATCAGGGGCATGCGTGGATTCCTTGCTTCCTCCATCGGCGTCACCTGCGCGGTGGCTCTCGCCCTTCCGCCGACCCCGACCGCCGCCGCGGCGACGGCGGCCCCCGCGGAAGGCGGAGCGACCGCGGCGGCCCGCACCGACCTGCCCGGCTCCACCCAGTCCCTGCCGCTGTCCCCCCTCAGAACCGACCGCACCCTCGGCCCCACCGCCGACCAGGGCGTGACCCGCCGCGAGGTGGACCGCTACGCGATGGTCGGCGTCGTCTGGGACGACCCGGACACCGAACTGCACGGCCGGGTCCAGGTCCGCACCCGGTCGGCCGGGACCGGCGCCTGGTCCGGCTGGCAGGACGTGGAGACCCACAACGACGCCGCCGACCCCGACTCCGCCGAACGCGCCACCGGCCGGGTGCGCGGCGCCACCGCCCCGCTCTGGGTCGGCGAGAGCGACGCCGTCGAGGCTCGGGTCCGCGCCGAGGAGGCGGACCGCACCGAGGAGACCGCCCGCGGCACCCGCACCGTCCGCACGGCGGTGCCGCTGCCGCACGGCCTGCGCCTGGAGCTGATCGACCCGGGCGAGGCGCCCGCCGACCAGACCTCCCGCGCCGCGGGCGCCCCCGAGTCGGCCGAGTCCGCCGAGGTCACCGAGGCCGCCGTCGCCAACGCCGATCTCGCCCCGACGACCGTCACCGAGATCCCCGCCCTGGACCGCGCGGCGACCGAACGCGAGCTGGTGACCCTGCGCGGCGCCGACCTGACGGACGCTCAGCGCGCCAAGCCCCACATCGGCCCCCGCCCGGCGATCGTCACCCGGCGCGGCTGGGGCGCCGACGAGAAGCTGCGCGAACGGAAGTTCGTGTACACGTCGACCGTCAAGGCGGCCTTCGTGCACCACTCGGCCACCGGCAACGGGTACAGCTGCGGGCAGTCGGCGTCCGTGATCCGCGGCATCTACCGCTACCACGTCAAGAGCCTGCACTGGCGCGACATCGGCTACAACTTCCTCGTCGACAAGTGCGGAAAGATCTACGAGGGCCGCGCCGGGGGCGTGGGCAAGGCGGTGCTCGGCGCCCACACCCTGGGCTTCAACACCAACAGCACCGGGATCGCCGTCCTCGGCAGCTTCGGCTCCGCCAAGCCGCCGACCGCCGCCGTGACCGCCGTCGCCCGCCTCAGCGCCTGGAAGCTGGGCCTCTACGGTGCCAATCCGCGGGGCACGACATATCTGAAGTCCGGCGGTGGCAATCTCTACCGAAAAGGAAAGAACGTACGACTGAACGTGATCTCCGGCCACCGCGACGGCTTCGCCACGGACTGCCCCGGAGGGCAGCTCTACAGCAGGCTCGGCACCATCCGCACGACGGCGGCCCGCGACCAGGGCCGCTGAACCGCGGAGCCTCTCCCGTCGTCTAAGCCGCCGCACGACGGTCTGCATACACTGGCCGGCCGAAAGACAGTTCGGCCGGTCCCGGCAGGAAGCAGAGACGACAGGTGACAGAAGCGATCCTCCTGGTCGGCGGCAAGGGCACCCGGCTGCGCCCGCTCACGGTGCACACGCCGAAGCCCATGGTCCGGGCGGCCGGGGTCCCGTTCCTCACCCACCAGCTGGCGAGAGCGAGAGCGGCGGGCGTCGAACACATCGTGCTGGCCACCTCCTATCTCGCGGAGGTCTTCGAACCCCACTTCGGCGACGGCTCGGCGCTCGGCCTGCACCTCGAGTACGTCACCGAGGAGGAGCCCCTCGGCACCGGCGGCGCCATCCGCAACGTCGCCTCCCGCCTGCACTCGGGGCCCGAGGACCCGGTCCTCGTCTTCAACGGCGACATCCTCACCGGCCTCGACATCCGACGGCTCGTCGACACCCACGCGACGACCGGCGCCGACGTCTCCCTGCATCTGACGAGGGTGACCGACCCGCGCGCCTACGGGCTGGTCCCCACCGACCCGACCGGCCGCGTCCTGGCCTTCCTGGAGAAGCCGCAGACGCCCGAGGAGATCGTCACCGACCAGATCAACGCGGGCGCCTACGTGTTCCGCCGGTCGGTGATCGACACCATCCCGGCCGGCCGCCCGGTCTCCGTGGAGCGCGAGACCTTCCCCGACCTGCTGTCGGCCGGGGCCCACCTCCAGGGCATGGTCGACTCCACCTACTGGCTCGACCTCGGCACCCCGGCCGCGTTCGTGCGCGGCTCGGCCGACCTGGTGCTGGGCCGGGCGCCGTCGCCCGCGGTCCCGGGCCGCTGCGGGGACCGCCTGGTGCTGCCGACGGCCACCGTCGCCCCCGACGCCAAGCTCACCGGCGGCACGGTGGTCGGCGAGGGCGCGTTCGTCGCGGAGGGCGCCCGCGTCTTCGGCTCGACGATCCTGCCCGGCGCCGTCATCGAACCCGGCGCGGTGGTCACCGACTCCCTCATCGGCACCAGGGCCCGGGTCGGCAGCCGCTCGATCCTCACCGGCACGGTCGTCGGCGACGGCGCGGTCGTCGGCGCCGACAACGAACTGCGCGAGGGCGTACGGGTGTGGTGCGACGCGCGCATCCCGGCGGGCGCGGTGCGCTTCTCCTCGGACCGGTGACCGCACCGCCGTCCACGGTGCCCGGAACGCCCACCGCGTGACCGGACCGACCGGACCGACCGGAAAAGGGTGAGGTAGAGGGGCGGCAGGGCGGGAGACCCCCGGCGCCCCAACCCCCGATCCCCGGTTCCGAGTCCCAGGCCCGAGCCCGCAGTGCCGAGTCCCCAGGCCCGAGCCCGCAGTGCCGAGTCCCCAGGTCCGAGGCCCCGCGTCACAGCCGTCCGATGTCCGCCCGGTACATCCGGGGTGCCCGCCGCGCGGGCCCGTTCCCGCTCAGGAGCACCAGCCGGGCCGCCCGGTGCCGCTGCCCGGCGTACGGCGCCAGCAGCTCCAGCATCACGGAGTCGTCCGCGTCCCGGTCCCCGGCGAGCACCCACCCCACGATCCCCGGCAGATGCAGATCGCCCACGGTCACCGCGTCCGCCGCCCCGTGGCTGCGCTGCACGGTCTCCGCCGACGTCCACGGTCCGATCCCGGGGACCACCTCGAGGCGGGCCCGCGCCGCCTCGGGGGACATCCCCACCGTCTCCTCCAGCCGCGCGGCCACCCGCACCGCCCGCAGCACGGTCGACGCCCGCTTGTCGTCGACCCCGGCCCGGTGCCACTCCCAGGACGGGACCAGCGCCCACTCCGCGGGCGAGGGCATCACCCACAGCCGTCCACCGGCGGCCGGTCCCGGCGCGGGCCGGCCGAACTTCCGCACCAGCAGCCGCCACGCGCGGTACGCCTCGTCGGTGGTGACCTTCTGTTCGAGCACCGACGGGACGAGAGACTCGAGGACCAGCCCGGTCCTGGTCAGCCGCAGTCCCGGCCGCCGGTGCCGGGCGAGCGCGACCGCGTGGTGACGCGGCACGAACGCGCCGGGGTCGTCGGCGCGGCCGACCAGGTCGGGCAGCCGGTCCAGCAGCCAGTCGGCCCCCGGTCCCCAGGCCTCGCCGCGCACGGCGCCCGCGCAGGCGGACGCCGTCACGCGCAGGGTGCCCGGCCCGGCGGGCGTCAGACTGGCCCGCCACACCGACCCGTCGGGCAGGGCGCGGTAGGTGGGGTCCCAGGGCCCGCGCCGCAGCGGCCCGAGCACGAGCCCGAGGTCGACGGGGCCGCCGGGCACCACGACCCGGGTCCGCGCCGCTGCGCCGCCCTGCCGGGGCACACCGGACGGCACGCGCACCTCGGTACGCGTGCTCCGGGGAGCGAAACGTCCTGCCAACGGGAGTCCTGAGAGGTAGCCGGAACCGCCCTACGAGCTTAAGCGCCCACGGCCACCCGACTCCGGGCGAGGGAGCGGGGGCGCGTGGACCCGTGCGCGGCGGAGGGGACGGAGGGGCGACGCGTGCGCGGCGAAGAGGACGGAGAGGACGGAGGGGATGGAGAGGACGGAGGGGGCGGGGAGGGTGACGGGTGCGGGCGCCGGGACCGACCGGCCCCGGACACCGCGGCCTTCCCTCAGCGCACCTCGATGAAGTCCTCCGCGTCCCGGGCGGGACGGGACCGGGGCTCCTCCGCCGGGTGGCCCACGGCGACCGCGCCCATCGGGTCCCACTCCGCCGGGAGCCCCAGCACCTCTCGGACCACGTCCCGGCAGAACATCGTCGACGAGACCCACGCGGAGCCCAGCCGCTCCCCGGCCAGCGCGACCAGGAGGTTCTGCACCCCCGCGCCGGCCGCGACGACGAACATCTCCCGCTCGGCCGCGTCCCGGCGCGGGTCGCCGTAGTCGTGCGCGCCGTCCGTCACGAGGCAGGGCACCACCAGGTACGGCGCGGCCCGCAGCACCTCGCCGCGCCTGACCCGCTTCGCGATCGACTCCTCGGACTTCCCGTCCCGCCGCAGGTCGGCGATCCAGGCGTCCCGCATGGCGTCGAGCAGCCGGGTCCGCGCCCCCTCGGACTCCAGCAGCACGAACCGCCACGGCGTGGTGTGGTGCGGGGCGGGCGCGGTGACGGCCGCGGCGACCGCCCGCCGCACCGCCCCCGGGTCGACCGGCTGGTCGGTGAACGCCCGCACGGTACGGCGCTGGGTGACCGCGAGCCGGACCGCCTCGGAGGTGCCGAGCCGGAACATGTCGTCACGGGCGCCGCGCACCATGGGCGCCGCGCCCTCGTCGCCGTCCGCGCCGTCGCCGGCCACCACGTGGGGCAGTCCGCGGACCACGGCGACGGGCCGCCCGGTCGCCTTGCCCTTGACGAGGTCACCGGCGGCCGCCAGTTCGTCGGCGGTCGCCACCACCGTCGCGCTGAGCGGGTTGCCGTGCGCGTCGGTGCCGCCGCGCAGGTCGTCCAGGACGCGCACCCCGGCGGCGCCGATGGCGACGTCGGTGAGCCCCGAGCGCCAGGGCCGTCCGAAGGTGTCCGTCACCACGACCCCGACCCGGACGCCGAGCGCGTCGCGCAGTCCGGCGCGGATCGCGCGCGCGGAGGCGTCCGGGTCGACGGGCAGCAGCAGGATGGTCCCGGCGGGCGTGTTGGACGCGTCGACCCCGGCGGCGGCCATGATCAGCCCCTGCCGGTTCTCGACGATCCGCAGCGTCCCGCGCCGGGCCACGACCCGCACCGTCTCGGCGTCGATCGCGGCCTCCCGGTCGGCGGCCCGGACCGTCCGGCCCTCCGCCTTGGAGACGATCTTCGACGTGACGAGCACCACGTCCCCGTCGGCGAGGTCGGGCTCGGCGGCGGCGATCAGCTTGGCGAGGTCGTCGCCCCCGCGCACCTCGGGCATCCCGGCGGGCGCCCACACCCGGAACTCCCCGGGGCCGGTGTCCGCGCCGCCCGGCGCGCCCACCGCGTCCAGGCCGCTCACCGCGCCCGCACCTCCTCCGCGAGCGCCAGGGCCGCGCGGGCCATCTCCGCCGTCGCGTCCAGGTCCGTCATCATCAGCGGGACGGCACGGCAGCGGATGCCCGCGGCCTCGACCCGCTCGACCACGCCCGCGTCGACCGTGTCGACGAGCCAGCCGTCGAGCAGCCCCGAGCCGTAGTGCTCGGCGACCGCGGCGGCCGTCGACTCCACGCCGACCGCCGCGAGGACCTTGTCGGCCATCCCGCGCACGGGCGCGTCCCCGACGATGGGGGAGAGGCCGACCACCGGGACCCCGGCCTCGGCGATCGCCTCCCGCACGCCCGGCACGGCGAGGATGGTGCCGACCGAGACGACCGGGTTCGACGGCGGGAACAGGACGACGTCCGCCGCGGCGATGGCCTCCAGGACCCCCGGCGCGGGCTTGGACTGCTCGGCGCCGACCGGCACCACGGCCTCGGCCGGGACCGAGGCCCGCAGCCGCACCCAGTACTCCTGGAAGTGGACCGCCTTGCGCTCGCCGTCGACCTCGACGGCCACGTGCGTCTCCACCCGGTCGTCGGTCATCGGGATGAGCCGCACGCCCGGCTTCCAGCGGTCGCAGAGCGCCTCGGTGACCGCGCTCAGCGGAAAGCCCGCGGCGAGCATCTGGGTCCGCACGATGTGCGTCGCGAAGTCCCGGTCGCCGAGCCCGAACCAGCCCGGCCCCGCCCCGTACGCGGCCAGCTCCTCCTTGAGGTGGAACGTCTCGTCGGCCCGCCCCCAGCCCTGCTCCTCGTTGATGCCGCCGCCGAGGGTGTACATCACCGTGTCGAGGTCGGGACAGACCTTCAGCCCGAACAGGTGGATGTCGTCCCCGGTGTTGCCGATGACGGTGACGTCCGCGTCCGGCACGGCCCGCTTCAGACCGCGCAGGAAACGGGCACCGCCGATGCCGCCTGCCAGAACCACAATGCGCATGGGAGAAGTCTCGCAGGCGGGTACGACAACGCGTCAGGCAGTCACCGCGCCCGCCCCGGGCCGCGGCTCCGTCCCCGCCTCGCAGTACGGCGCGGAACGCATCGGCATCTCGGTGAGACCGGGGTGGTAGACGTGCAGGCTGACGGCGGGCTCCAGCGCGTCGTTGACCACCTCGTGCACGTATCCGGGCGCGAACACCCGCTGGGCGCCCGCCGCCAGCGCGCGCGTGCCGCGCGCGGTGCGCTCGGTGAGGGTGCCCTCCAGGACCGTCAGCACGCCGCAGGAGCGCCCGTGGTCGTGGCGGCCGCTGCCCTGGCCCGGCACCCAGGACAGCAGCCACACCTCGTAGCCGGGCCCGGTGCGCAGCCGGTGGTACCAGCGGGCGGACGCGTCGTAGCGCACCAGGTGCGCCCACCGGGAGCGGTCGGCGGCGAGCGAGCGGGCGAGGCCGACGAACTCGGCGACCGTCACCGGGTGCTCGCGCGGGGGCTGGAGGAGGTGGGGGACTTCGAGGATGTCGCCGGCGATCTGGAGGTCGTTGTCGCTGTTCATGGGGGTGGGGAGAGTCCTCGGCGGGAGAGTGGGGCTGGCTGGGTGTCGCGTACCGTCCGCCCGGGTCGCGAGCGGGAGGGGCGGGCCCTGGATGGGGCGGGGGAGCGGCAGCCGAGTCGGGATGGACTCAGGGGCAGCCGGAGCGCGGGTGGCTCAACAGCTGGAACGGCAACAACAGCTACGGCGAGCGTGGGCAGCACCGAGGGACCCGGCGGTGCGGGTCGAGGTGGGCGCCAAGTTCGCGAGCATGCCCACAAGGACAGCGGTTCACACCTTCACTGTCAACTCGACGCCCGAATTGTGGGACATGGTTCACCCCTTCCGGTTCTCCTGAAAGGTGAAAGGTTTGTGCACCGGGTTGCCGGGACACATGGCGCAGCACCGGGCGCGCCCGTCTCGTCATGAGGGGTGCGTCGGAACGGGATCGATCCCTTGGGCGTCTTTCCCCGTACCGGCCCACGCGGGCCGGGGACGGAGACGGAGGCCCCGACGGGCCTCGTCCGCGTGTCAAGGTTTATGCCGATTTGAACACTTACCGCATGGCCTTGGTTCCGCAGAGTGAATAAGGGGCCCAATAGCAGATCTCGGCTTGACTCGCCCGGAGCAGCACACTTGTAATTTCACTCGTGTCGTTCAGCCGGAACAGGTAACGGCCACATCACGGGGACGCGAAAGACGGACGAGGGGCGCACATGACCGAGCTGGTGCAGCAACTGCTGGTCGACGACGCGGACGAGGAACTCGGCTGGCAGGAGCGCGCACTGTGCGCCCAGACCGACCCCGAGTCCTTCTTCCCCGAGAAGGGCGGCTCCACCCGCGAGGCCAAGAAGGTCTGCCTCGCCTGCGAGGTCCGCTCCGAATGCCTCGAGTACGCGCTCGCCAACGACGAGCGGTTCGGCATCTGGGGCGGCCTCTCCGAGCGCGAGCGGCGCCGCCTCAAGAAGGCCGCCGTCTGACCGGACGGCACCCGACCTGCGCCGGGCGCGCGCCCGGCGAGGCGTCGGCGGACCAGCGGTGCACCGGGGCAACGGCCCGTCGCCAGTGGGTTGTCCACAGGCGGCGGGCCGCTGTCATGCCCAGCCGATAGTGTGGTCGCTCGTCCGAGACACCGCGCCGCTCCCAGCGGGTGCGAGAGTCCACCGCAGTCCATCGAACCGGGGCCCGTACCTCGATGTCCGTGCACAGCCATACGGCAGCCCAACACGACGCTGCCACTCCTGAGTTCCCGCGTCACGTGGTGACGGCGGTGCTCGTCACCCACGACGGCGCCCGCTGGCTGCCCGAGGCGCTGTCCGGGCTGCTCGGCCAGGACCGTCCCGTCCAGTCCGCGGTCGCCGCCGACACCGGCAGCGCCGACGCGTCCGCCCAGCTCGTCACCGAGGCGCTCGGCGCCGACCAGGTGCTGCACCTCGCCCGGCGCACCGGCTTCGGCCAGGCCGTCGAGGAGGCGAGCCGCACGGCACCCGTCCTCACCCCGGACGAACTGCCGTACCTGAAGCGGCCCAGCGGCTGGGACCCCGTCACCCGCAGCTGGCGCGACGACGCCTACGACATGCCCGAGTTCCCGCACGGCGAACCCGTCCAGTGGCTGTGGCTGCTGCACGACGACTGCGCGCCCGAACCGGACGCGCTCGCCCAACTGCTGCGCGTGGTCGACAACGAACTCGAACTCGGCCGGGACGACGTGGCCGTCGTCGGCCCCAAGCTCCGCGGCTGGTACGACCGCAGGCAGCTCCTGGAGGTCGGCGTCTCCATCGCCAACTCCGGCCGCCGCTGGACCGGTCTGGACCGCCGCGAGCAGGACCAGGGCCAGCACGACCACGTCCGCACCGTGCTCTCCGTCTCCACCGCGGGCATGCTGATCCGCCGTGACGTCTTCGAGCAGCTCGGCGGGTTCGACCGCCGCCTGCCGCTCATGCGCGACGACGTCGACCTCTGCTGGCGGGCCCATCTGGCGGGCCACCGCGTCCTGGTGGCCCCCGAGGCGGTCGTCCGGCACGCCGAGGCCGCCTCCCGCGAGCGCCGCGCCGTCGACTGCGTGGGCCGCACCGCCGCCTCGCCGCACAAGGTCGACAAGGCCGGTGCCGTCTACACCCTGCTGGTCAACGCGCGCACCGCGGTGCTGCCCTGGGTGCTGCTGCGCCTGGTCCTCGGCACCGTCCTGCGCACCCTCGCCTACCTCGTCGGCAAGGTGCCGGGACAGGCCCTGGACGAGATCCGCGGCCTGCTGGGCACCCTGCTGCGACCCGAGCGGATCATCGCCGGACGGCGCGGCCGGGGCAGCCCGCAGATCGACAAGGAGGAGCTGCGGGCGCTGTTCCCGCCGCCCGGGGCGACGATCAGGGCCACCGTCGAACAGGCCGCGGCCAGCTTCGTCGACCACTCCGACCCCGAGGTCACCTCCGGCGCCGGGCGGCACGGCGGCGGCATCGAGTCGGGCCCCGGCGGCGACGACGCCGACTTCCTGGAGATCGAGCAGTTCGCCCGCCTCAAGCGCATCGCCCGCAAGCCGGGCCCGATGCTCTTCCTGGTGCTGCTGCTGGTCTCGCTGGCCGCCTGCCGCTCCCTGCTCGGCACGGGCGCGCTCGCCGGCGGAGCCCTGCTGCCCGCCCCGGCCGACGCCTCCGAGCTGTGGTCCCACTACCTCGACGCCTGGCACCCGGTGGGCACCGGCGGCATCCCGTCGGCGCCGCCCTACCTCGCCGTCGTCGCGGCGCTCGCCACCCTGCTCTTCGGCTCGACCGGCCTCGCGATCACCGTGCTGCTGGTCTGCTCGGTGCCGCTGGCCGGTCTGACCGCCTACTTCGCCTCCCGCCCGCTCGTCGAGTCCCGCCTGCTGCGTGCCTGGGCGGCCGTCGTCTACGCCTTCCTGCCCGCCGCCACCGGCGCGCTGGCCGGAGGACGGCTCGGCACCGCCGTCCTGGCCGTGCTGCTGCCGCTGGCCGCCCGCGCGGGCGTCGCCGCGAGCGGCCTCGCGCACAGCTCGGGGGCGCGCGGAAGCTGGCGCGCGACCTGGGCGTACGCCCTGCTTCTGACGATCACCACGGCCTTCACGCCGATCGTGTGGCCCGTCGCGCTGCTGCTGGGCGTCGCCGTCCTGGCCGTGCGCCGCGCCGAGATCACCGCCTACGGCCTCCGCTTCCTGGCCCAGCTCGGCACCCCCCTGCTGGTCCTCGCGCCCTGGTCGCTGTCGCTGCTGCCGTTCGGCTTCTTCGGCGAGGCGGGCCTCGACTACGGCCCCTCCGCCGCCTCCGCCCTCGACCTCCTCGGCGCCAGCCCCGGCGGCCCCGGCACGGTCAGCGGCCTGATGCTCATCGGCATCGTGCTCGCCGCGCTCGCCGCCCTGCTGCGCTCCGAGCGGCAGTTCGGCATCTGGGCGTCCTGGACGGCCGCCCTGGTGGGCCTGGTCCTCGCGGTCCTGTCGAACGGCTCCACCTGGGCCGGTCCCGCCACCCTCGTCTACGGCCTCGCCCTGCTCTGCGCCGCCCTCCTGGGGGCCGACGGCGCCCGCTCGCGGGTCGCCGAGCAGAGCTTCGGCTGGCGCCAGCCGGTCGCCGCGCTGATCGCCTTCGCGGCCGCCGCGGGCCCGCTGCTGGTCGCCGCGGGCTGGATGATCCGCGGCGCCGACGGGCCCCTCGAACGCCAGGACCCGGTCCAGGTCCCCGCGTTCGTCGCCGAGGACACCGACACCCGGGACCAGGCGCGCACCCTGGTCCTCGACAGCGACTCCACCGCGCGCGTGGCCTACACCCTGGTCCGCGGCTCCGGCGCCCGCCTCGGCGACGCCGACCTCGCCGCGGCCGCGGGCGGCAACGCCGTCCTGGACAAGGTCGTCGCCAACCTGGTGGCGGGCTCCGGCGCCGACCAGTCCGACCAGCTCGGCAAGTTCGCCGTCCGGTACGTCCTCGTCCACAAGGGCACCCCGCGCCAGGTCTCCCGCGTCCTGGACGCCACGCCCGGTCTGAACCGGCTCAGCCAGCAGGGCGGCAGCGCCCTGTGGCGGGTCAAGCGTGAGGTGGCCCGCGCCACCATCACCCCGGCCTCCGGCACCGGCGAAGCGGTCGCCGTCGCCGCCCAGCGCGTCGAGATCCACACCAGGATCCCGGCCGGGGCGGACGGCCGCGTCCTGCGCCTCGCCGACACCGCGGCCGAGGGCTGGAACGCCACCCTGGACGGCAGGCCGCTCACCCGCACCACCGTCGACGGCTGGGCTCAGGGCTTCCGGCTGCCCGCCGCGGGCGGCCGCCTGGACGTCACCTACGACGCCCCGTTCACCCACACCGCCTGGATGTGGGCGCAGGGCCTGCTCGCCGTCGTCCTGGTCGTCCTGGCCCTGCCGGGCCGCCGTCGCGTCGTCGACGACGACCTCCCGGACGAGCCGGACGTCCCCGCGCAGGCCGAGGCGGGCGAGGGCCGCAGGGCGCGCCGTCTGCGCGCGCAGGCCGAGGAGGCCGACCAGTCCGACGCGCGGGACGAGCCGCAGCCCCCCGCGCAGGAGGACGCGCCCGCCGTCCCGCAGCAGCCGTCCTACGCCGAGTGGGACCAGAACCAGTACGCGGGCGCCGACTACGGCGGCTACGGCGGCCAGCAGTACGCGGGCGACCAGCAGCAGTACCCGGCGGGCGGCTACGACCAGACGTACCAGGCGGACCCCTACCAGGGCGGCCAGTACGACCCGTACGCCTACGACGGCTCCCAGGGGACGTACGAGCAGCAGCAGCCGTACGACCCCGCGTACGGGCAGCAGCAGGGCTACGACCCCCGCTACGACCGGTCGGGACAGCCGCACCCGAACAACCCTGAGCGCCCCGACGGGAGTCAGCAGTGAACCGCAGCACCCTCTCCCTGCTGGCCGGTACGGCCGCGCTCGCCGCGGTCGCCGGCTTCGCCTCGGTGTCCGAACCGGCCGCCGCCGCCAAGGAGTCCGAACAGGCCGCCGCCGTGCTGCCCGTGGAGCGCTCCAGCCTGCTCTGCCCGGCGCCGAGCACCTCGGACATCGCCGACACCTCGTTCACGTCGTTCACGCCCGTCACCAAGGGCACCGGGAACGAGGGCAAGGCCGAACTGGCCTCCGCCACCGCGGAGTCGGCGGACGGCAAGGGCGCCAAGGGCGGGAAGACGAAGGCGGGCAAGCCCGTCCTGACCCCCAAGGACCCCGGCACGCCCGCCACCGGCGACGTCTCCGGGAGCGACGCGCCCGCGCTGATCGGCACCGCCGAGGGCAAGTTCGCCCCCGGCTGGACGGTGCAGTCCACCGCGGAGGTCGCCGCGGGCACCGGACGCGGCCTCCTGGGCGTCAACTGCACGCCCCCGGACACCTCGTTCTGGTTCCCGGGCGCCAGCACCGACGCCGACCGCACCGACTACGTCCACCTCACCAACCCGGACGACTCCGCCGCCGTCGTCGACATCGAGCTGTTCGGCAAGGACGGCGCGATCGACTCGACGGTCGGCGAGAACCTCACCGTCCCGCCGCACTCCAGCGAGCCGATCCTGCTCTCCACGCTCACCGACGAGAAGCAGACCAACCTCACGGTGCACGTGAACGTCCGCAGCGGGCGGGTGGGCGCCGCCGTCCAGGCGCTCGACGCCAAGATCGGCGGCGACTGGCTGGCCGCGGCCACCGACCCGGCCCCCGGCCTGGTCCTGCCCGGCATCCCGAAGGACGCCACCGCGGTGCGGCTGATCGCCTTCGCGCCGGGCGACGCGGACGCCGACCTCACGGTCAAGCTCGCCTCCCCGACCGGCCTGATCACCCCCGCGGGCAACGGGGAACTGCACGTCAAGGCGGGCATGACGGCCGCGGCCGACCTCGGGGACATCACCCGCGGCGAGGCCGGTTCCCTGGTGCTCACGCAGACCGGCGGGTCCGTGCCGGTGGTGGCCGCGCTGCGCGTCGTGCGCGGCAAGGGCGCCTCCCAGGAGACGGCGTTCATCCCGGCGGTCGGCCCGGTCGGCACCCGCGCGACCTCCGCCGACAACAACGCGAAGGGCTCCACCCTGTCGATCACCGCGCCGCGCGCGGGCGCCCAGGTCAAGGTGACGGCGTCGGCGGGCAGCGGGGGCGGCTCGGCGGTGTCCAAGACGTTCACGATCAAGGGCGGCACCACCCAGGACGTCGCGGCCCCCACCCCGAGCGGCGGGAAGGGCAGCTACGCGCTGACCGTCGAGACGCTCTCCGGCGGCCCGGTGCACGCCGCGCGCACCCTCGCGGCGACGGAGGACGGCGTCCCGGGCTTCACGATCCAGACCCTGCCGGACGACCGGGGCACGGTGTCCGTGCCGAACGCGCGGCAGGACCTGTCGGTGCTCCAGAAGTGACCCGCCGCGACCGGCCGGGAGATCCGGCCGGTCGCGGGACGGCGGCGGCGACCGGGGAGGTCACTCCTCGCCGTAGCGCGGATCGACCGTCTCCGGGGTCAGTCCGAGCAGCTCGGCGACCTGCTCGACGACGACCTCGTGCACCAGCGCGGCCCGCTCGTCGCGGCCCTTCGTGCGGATCTCCACCGGCCGCCGGTACACGACCACGCGCGCGGGCTGCCCCTCGCGGGCCGCGATCGTGCCGCCCAGCGGTACCGCCTCGTCGTTCCAGGTGGTGCCGGGGCCGTCGAGGCGCGGTACCTCGAGGACCAGGAAATCGATGTCGGCGAGCTGCGGCCAGCGCCGCTCCAGCCGCTCCACGGAGTCCTGCACCAGGTCGGCGAACGCGTCGGCGCGGCTCGCGGCGAGCGGCACCTGAGGCGGTGCGATCGGGCCGCGCATGCCCCGGCCGTGGCGGTCACGGCGGCGGGGTCCTGGGCCTGTGGCTCGGGGCGGTACGGGGCTGTCCATCACCGCTGAAGCGTAGTCCCCGCCGGGGCCGCCCGCCCGCCCCCACGCTGCATCGGGACGGCGCCGTGAGCGGCCGGGACCGGCACCCGCGAGGAGATCGTTCCGGCCAAGGTCAGGCTCGATTTCGTATGCCGCAGGACCGTCACACGCGAGACAATTGGTGCGTTTGTACCGAGTGTTGATCGCGCGCGGGTCGCATGACACCCTGTCAGTGCGCGTCCGCGCAGGTCAGGTGGGTGTGCCGAAAGGGACGTGTGGGGCGTTTCGCAACACGACACGGTGGAGTGACCTGGTGGAGAGTCGTCGCGGCCCGTTCAAGAGTGCGGTACCGTCCAACGTCGTGAGCCCTGTACGTCGCTGTTCTCGCACCGCTTGCGGCCGTCCCGCCGTAGCGACGCTGACGTACGTCTACGCCGACTCGACCGCGGTCCTCGGCCCGCTCGCCACCTACGCCGAACCCCACTGCTACGACCTCTGCGCCGAGCACTCCGAGCGCCTCACCGCGCCGCGCGGCTGGGAGGTCGTCCGGCTCCTCGACAGCTCGGCACCGGCCCGCCCGAGCGGGGACGACCTGGAGGCGCTGGCCAACGCGGTGCGCGAGGCGGCCCGCCCGCAGGAGCGCCGGGCCCAGTCCGGCGGCGGCCGGGGGGCGGACCCGATGGAGGTCGCGCGCCGGGGGCATCTGCGCGTGCTGCGCTCCCCGGACAACTGACGCCCCTCCCCGCCGGCGGTCGCCGAACCCTTTCCTCGCGGTCCCGCCGCCGTTCTCGTCACGGCTCACGTCACGGTTCCCGTTCGTCGGTGCACGACCATTGACGCGTTCTTGTCGCGGACACGACCATTCCCTGAGCGGAATCGTGACATCGCCTTTCCGCATCATGGAACCGGACCGGGGAGGCGCCCGTGTACGTCCAGCACCTGGCACCCGTCGCCCACTCGCTGGGCCTCTCCGCCCTCGTCGCCGCGCTGCCCCTGGTGATCGTCCTGGTCCTGCTCGGCGGCCTCCGCGTGAAAGCCCATCTCGCGGGCCTCAGTGGCCTCCTGGCGGCCGTTCTGGTCGCCTGCCTCGCCTACCGCATGCCACTGGACCAGACCCTCTCCAGCGCCGTCCAGGGCGCCGTCTTCGGCCTCTTCCCCATCCTCTGGATCGTCGTCAACGCCCTGTGGGTGTACCGGATGACCGTCCGCACCCGCCACTTCGACGTCCTGCGCCGCTCCTTCGGACGCCTCTCCGACGACCCCCGCATCCAGGCGCTCGTCGTCGCCTTCTGCTTCGGCGCCCTCCTGGAGGCCCTCGCCGGGTTCGGCGCCCCCGTCGCGATCTGCTCGGTCATGCTCGTCGCCCTCGGCTTCGACCCGGTGCGCGCGGCCGTCGTCTCCCTGGTCGCCAACACCGCGCCGGTCGCCTTCGGCGCCATGGGCACCCCGGTCGTCACCCTCGCCCAGGTGACCGGGCTGCCCCTGGACACCGTCGCCTCCGTGGTGGGCCGTCAGACCCCGCTGCTGGCCCTGGTGGTGCCCCTCGTCCTGGTCGGCCTGGTGGACGGTCGGCGCGGACTGCGCGAGACCTGGGTGCCCGCGCTCGTGTGCGGAGTCGCCTTCGCCGCCGCCCAGTTCGCCGCCTCCAACTACCTCTCCGCCCAACTCGCCGACATCGCCGCCTCCCTGGTGGGCGCGGCCGCCCTGGTCGCCGTCCCGCACACGCGCGTGCCCGCCACCGAGGAGGTCCGCGCCTCCGTGCTCACCGGCACCCGCAGCGAGGAACTGGACGAGCGCGACCCGCGCCCCGAAGTGCTGCGCGCCTACGCCCCGTACGCGCTCATCGTGGCGGTCTTCTCCCTCGCCCAGATCCCCGCCGTGAAGGACACGCTGGCCCGCGCCACCCGCACCTTCGACTGGCCCTTCCTCGACGTCGTGGACGCCCACGGCGACCGGGTCGGCGGCAACGTCTTCAGCTGGCCGGTCGTCTCCACCGGCGGCACCCTGGTGCTGATCGCCGGGGTGGGCGCGGCCGCCGTGCTCGGCGTGCACGCACGCGTGGCGCTCACCGAATGGCTGGCCACCGTGCGCGAGTTGAGGTTCGCGATCCTCACCGTCACCTCCGTGCTCGCCCTCGCCTACGTCATGAACCTCTCCGGACAGGCCGCGACCATCGGCTACTTCGTGGCCGCCGCCGGTGCCGGACTCGCCTTCCTCTCCCCGGTGCTCGGCTGGTTCGGCGTGGCCGTCTCCGGCTCCGACACCTCCGCCAACGCCCTGTTCGGCGCCCTCCAGGTGACCGCCGCCCGCGAGTCCGGCCTGTCGCCCGCGCTCCTCGCCGCCGCCAACAGCAGCGGCGGCGTCCTCGGCAAGATGATCTCCCCGCAGAACCTCACCATCGCCTGCGCGGCCGTCGGCCTGGCCGGACGCGAGGGGGACGTGCTGCGCAAGGTGCTGCCGTGGAGCGTGGGCCTGCTGCTGGTGATGTGCCTGATCGTGGTCGGCCAGAGCACCCCGGTGCTCGGCTGGATGCTGCCCTGAGCCGCCGCGCGCCGACCCTGTGAGCGCGCCGGGCCTCCGCACAGCGCACGGCCATCCGGGCCGGGTAGTTTGAGGCGACCCACAGGACGTAGGAAGGGCTGGCCGTGGCTGCTGATCTCACGCAGATCGTGAAGGCGTACGACGTGCGCGGGGTCGTCCCCGACCAGTGGGACGAGCCCCTCGCCGCACTGTTCGGGGCGGCCTTCGTCGAGGTCACCGGCGCCTCCGCGATCGTCACCGGGCACGACATGCGGCCCTCGTCGCCCGGTCTGTCACGCGCCTTCGCGCGCGGGGCCGCCGCCCGGGGCGCCGACGTCACCGAGATCGGCCTCTGCTCCACCGACCAGCTCTACTACGCCTCCGGCGCGCTCGACCTGCCCGGCGCGATGTTCACCGCCTCGCACAACCCCGCCCGCTACAACGGCATCAAGATGTGCCGGGCGGGCGCCGCGCCGGTCGGCCAGGACACCGGCCTGGTCCAGATCCGCGAACTCGCCGAGCGGTGGAGCGACACGGGCGCCCCCGAACCCGCCGCGACCGCGGGAACCATCGGCCACCGGGACACGTTGGAGGACTACGCGGCCCACCTCCGCTCGCTCGTGGACCTGACCTCCGTCCGCCACCTGAAGGTCGTGGTCGACGCGGGCAACGGCATGGGCGGCCACACCGTCCCCACCGTCTTCGCCGGCCTCCCGCTGACCGTCGTCCCGATGTACTTCGAGCTGGACGGCACCTTCCCCAACCACGAGGCCAACCCGCTCGACCCGGCCAACATCGTCGACCTCCAGCGGCGCGTCCGCGAGGAGGGCGCCGACCTCGGCATCGCCTTCGACGGCGACGCGGACCGCTGCTTCGTCGTCGACGAACACGGCGACCCCGTCTCCCCGTCGGCCGTCACCGCCCTGGTGGCCGCCCGCGAACTCGCCCGCAACGGCGGCCACGGCGTGGTCATCCACAACCTGATCACCTCCTGGTCGGTCCCCGAGGTGGTGAAGGAGCACGGCGGCACCCCCGTCCGCACCCGCGTCGGCCACTCCTTCATCAAGGCCGAGATGGCCCGCGCGGGCGCCATCTTCGGCGGCGAGCACTCCGCGCACTACTACTTCAAGGACTTCTGGAACGCCGACACCGGCATGCTCGCCGCGCTGCACGTCCTCGCGGCCCTCGGCGGCCAGGACGGCCCGCTCTCGGCCCTCGTCGCCGAGTACGACCGCTACGTCGGCTCCGGCGAGATCAACTCCACCGTCGACGACCAGACCGGCCGCCTCGCCGCGATCAAGGCCGCCTACCAGGGCGCCGACGGCGTCATCCTCGACGAACTCGACGGCCTCACCGTCTCCGCCGCCGACTGGTGGTTCAACGTCCGCCCCTCCAACACCGAACCCCTCCTCCGCCTGAACGCCGAGGCCCGGGACGAGGCGACGATGACCAGGGTGCGCGACGAGGCACTGGCCCTCATCCGCGGCTGACGCGAGGGGAGCGGCCGGCGCGGCTGACGCGCGGGGGTCGGCAGGCCCGGCTGCCCGACCCCGGCGGGGCCGGGCGCGGCTGACCGGCATGGGTGGACCTGATGTGGGTGACCGCCTCGTGGGAGTCGGCGCGGCTGATCGGCCCGGCCGAATGCCTCTGCCGGACCCGGCGCGACGACTCCGGGCCCCGGCGGCAAGGCATGCTCGGCTGCTGGGGGGCTTCCCGGCGGTCGGGGCGGATCGCTGGCTGCTTCCCGGCGCCAGGCGGGTCTCCGCCCCGGGGTCGCTTTCTAGCGCCTTGGTGGGTTCCTGCTGCGGCAGCGCCCCTGCCTGCTCGGTGGGTCCCCGCCGTGGCAGCGTCCCGGCGCTCGGGCGGGCCCCGGGGCAGCAGGCAGCAGGCACCCCGGCGGGCCCCCGTCGCCGTCCGCCGGGCACACCCTCCCTCGACCCGCCCGCGGCCCCCTCGCGGCGGTACCCTGACCAGGCACATCCGCCCCAGCTCCGAAGGGAAGAACCATGCCGCTCGAAGCCGGCCTCCTGGAGATCCTCGCCTGCCCCGCGTGCCACGCGCCGCTCAGGGAGGAAGACACCGAGCTGATCTGCACCGGCCAGGACTGCGGCCTCGCGTACCCCGTGCGCGACGGCATCCCGGTCCTCCTGGTCGACGAGGCCCGCCGCCCGGCGTGACCGCGCCCGGCCCGCCGTCCCGCACGACCCGCCCCGCCCGCACGGCGCCCGGAGGCTGCCGCACATGCTCGACGAATCGCTGCTCGACACCCCCGAGGCGCTCTCGGCGGCCGACCGCCGCGGCCTGCTGCGCGGCGCCGCCGAGGCCGGCGCCCGGGTCCGCACCGCCGCCCGCAACGCCGTCGAGGCCGGTATCTCCGCCCTCGAACCGGAGGGCCGCCCCCGCGCCGTCCTGATCGCGGGCCCCGGCGCCGCCGCCACCTGCGTCGCCGACCTGCTCGGCACCCTCGCGGGCGCGGGCAGCCCCGTCATCCGCCTCGCCCCCACCGGCGTCGCCCCGGCCGCGGGCGCCCTGCGCTGGGAGCTGCCGGGCTGGGCGGGCTCCGTCGACCTGCTGCTCATCGCCACCCCCGACGGCTCCGAACCGGGCCTCTCCCTGCTCGCCGACGCCGCCTACCGGCGCGGCTGCTCCGTCGTCGCCGTCGCCCCCGGCCGCACCCCCCTCAGCGAGTCCGTCGCGGGCGCCCACGGCCTCTTCGTGCCGATGGCGACCGCCCCCTACGAGCAGGAGGACGGCGAGGACGCCACCGAGGTCACCGCCTCCGCCCCCGGCGTCCTGTGGGCGCTGCTCACCCCGCTGCTCGCCCTCCTGGACCGCACCGGCGTGCTCACCGCGCCGCCGGACGCCCTGGACGCGGTCGCCGACCGCCTCGACGAGGTCGCCGAACGCTGCGGCCCGGCCGTCGCGACGTACAGCAACCCCGCCAAGACGCTCGCCGCCGAACTCGCCGAATCGCTGCCCGTGGTCTGGACCGAGGGCGTCTCCGCCGGACCCGCGGGCCGCCGCTTCGCCGCCTCCCTCGCCGAACTCTCCGGCACCCCCGCGGTCGTCGCCGAACTCCCCGAGGCCCTCGTCGCCCACAGCACCCTGCTGGCCGGACGGCTCGCCGCGGGCGCCGACCCGGACGACTTCTTCCGCGACCGCGTCGAGCAGGCCCCCGCGCTGCACGCACGCGTGGTGCTCCTGCGCGACCGTCCCACCGGCGGCCTCACCGCCGCCCCCGCCGCCCGTGACCTGGCCCTCAGCCACGACACGCCGATCAGCGAGCTGGAGCCGCAGCCCGGCGGCGAGCTGGAGACCCTCGCCGAACTGATCGCCATCACCGATTTCGCCGCCGTTTACCTGGCGCTCGCCTCCGGGGCCTGATCTTGACGGCGACGCCCTGACCACCGTACGAACGGCAGAACGCGTCACCCGCAGCCCCGCCCCGAGAACGGCAGAGAGAACCGCATGGACCGCCTCGACAACACCGTCCGCCCCTACGCCTGGGGTTCCACCACCGCCCTTCCCGCGCTGCTCGGCACCGAGCCCAGCGGCGAACCGCAGGCGGAGATGTGGATGGGCGCCCACCCCGGCGCCCCCTCGCGCACCGGACGCGGCACCCTCGTCGAGGTCATCGACGCCGACCCGGAGCGGGAACTCGGCCCCGCCGCCGCGAAGTTCGGCCCCCGGCTGCCCTTCCTGCTCAAGCTCCTCGCCGCCGGAGCCCCGCTCTCCCTCCAGGTCCACCCCGACCTGGAGCAGGCCAGGGCGGGCTACGCCGACGAGGAACGGCGCGGCATCCCGGCCGACGCCCCGCACCGCAACTACAAGGACGCCAACCACAAGCCCGAACTCATCTGCGCGCTCACCGAGTTCGACGGCCTCTGCGGCTTCCGCGACCCCGCCGCGACCGCCGACCTGCTGGCCGGGCTCGGAGTCGACTCCCTCAAGCCGTACGTCGACCTGCTGCGCGCCCACCCCGAGGACGCCGCCCTGCGCGAGGTCCTCACCGCGGTCCTCACCGCCGACCCCGACGAGATGCGCCGCACCGTCACCGAGACGGCGGCCGCCTGCGCCCGCCTCGGCGGCGACTACGCCCCCTACGCGGACATCGCCCACCACTACCCGGGCGACCCCGGCGTCATCGCCGCGCTGCTCCTCAACCACGTCCGGCTCCAGCCGGGCGAGGCCCTGTTCCTCGGCGCGGGCATCCCGCACGCCTACCTCAACGGCCTCGGCGTCGAGATCATGGCCAACTCCGACAACGTGCTGCGCTGCGGACTGACCCCCAAGCACGTCGACGTCCCCGAACTCCTGCGCGTCGTCCGCTTCGAGGCCGGTGACGCGGGTGTGCTGCGCCCCGAGGCGACCCCGGACGGCGAGGAGGTCTACGCGACCCCGATCGACGAGTTCCGGCTCTCCCGGTTCGTCCTGCCCGAGGGCGCCGCGGCCCACGACCTCACGCTCGGCACCCCGCAGATCCTGCTCTGCACCGGCGGCACCGTCCGCGCGGGCGAGCACGAACTGACGCCCGGACAGTCCGTGTTCGTCCCGGCGGGGGAGCGGGCCGAGGTCTCCGGCGCGGGCACCGTCTTCCGCGCCACCGTGGTCGTCTGATCGGTTGATCGCACCGGGGTTGTGGACACCGACGCACCACCGCCCGGCCGGACTGCAAGAATGGCCCACCGGCAAAGGCCGGGCAAAGCGCCAGGACGGCCGGAAGACCTGGCCGTCGGGCGTACGAGGGTGAAGGGACAACGCGGACACATGAGCGCGTCAGGCGGCACCAGGGCGATCATGGCGGCACTCGGCGCCAACCTCGCGATCGCGGTATCGAAGTTCGTGGCGTTCGCGTTCAGCGGCTCGTCGTCGATGCTCGCCGAGGGGGTCCACTCGGTCGCCGACTCGGGCAACCAGTTCCTGCTCCTGGTCGGCGGCAAGAAGGCCCAGCGCGAGGCCACCCCGCAACACCCCTTCGGCTACGGCCGCGAGCGCTACATCTACGCCTTCCTCGTCTCCATCGTCCTCTTCTCCGTCGGCGGCATGTTCGCCGTCTACGAGGGCTACGAGAAGATCAAGCACCCGCACGAGATCGAGCACTGGTACTGGCCGGTCGGCGTGCTCCTCTTCGCGATCATCGCCGAGGGCTTCTCCTTCCGCACCGCCATCAAGGAGTCCAACCAGCTCCGCGGCAGCCTCTCCTGGTCCCAGTTCATCCGCCGCGCCAAGGCGCCCGAGCTGCCCGTCGTCCTCCTGGAGGACTTCGGCGCCCTCATCGGCCTGGTCCTCGCCCTCGGCGGCGTCGGTCTCGCCCTCCTCACCGGCGACGGCGTCTGGGACGGCATCGGCACCCTCCTCATCGGTGTCCTCCTCGTCCTGATCGCCCTCGTCCTCGCCGCCGAGACCAAGTCCCTGCTCCTCGGCGAGGCCGCGGGCACCGAGGAGGTCAGGAAGATCGAGGCCGCCGTCGTCGACGGCGACACGGTCACCGGCGTCATCCACATGCGCACCCTGCACCTCGGCCCCGAGGAACTCCTGGTCGCCGCGAAGATCGCCGTCCAGCACGACGACACCGCCGCCGAGGTCGCCGCCGCGATCAACGCCGCCGAGGCCCGCATCCGCGCCTCCGTCCCGATCGCCCGCGTCATCTACCTGGAACCGGACATCTACAGCGAGGCCGAGGCCGCCAAGGGCGCCGACCGCGAGGCCACCCCCGGCGGCCCGGACGCCCACCCCGCCGGGCACTGACCTCCCGGCCCCGCCGCCGCCCCGTCCGTTGTCCTGATCACGGCACCGGATCGGAGGCGGACTGGGGGCGCCCGCCGTGCCCGGTGTAGCTTGGGACGGAGCCAGACGTCGCTGCTGATGGCGGTCGGGCGGTCCCACCGGGGACCGGCCGAGGGAGAGAGGGCCTCCGACGGACTGCGCTGCGCGTACGCGGGCATGCCTGTGCCCTCCTTCGGGCACCCCTGTGCCCGCCGCCGCGCAGACCAGCCGTACCCACCTCGCCCCAACCCCGAGGAGCAGCTCCCCATGACGACTGTCGACAGCCGACAGGACTTCAAGGTCGCCGACCTCTCCCTGGCCGCCTTCGGCCGCAAGGAGATCACCCTCGCCGAGCACGAGATGCCCGGCCTGATGGCGATCCGCAAGGAGTACGCCGAGACGCAGCCCCTGGCCGGCGCCCGCGTCACCGGCTCCCTGCACATGACGGTGCAGACCGCCGTTCTCATCGAGACCCTGGTCGCCCTCGGCGCTCAGGTCCGCTGGGCGTCCTGCAACATCTTCTCCACCCAGGACCACGCGGCCGCCGCCATCGCCGTCGGCCCCGAGGGCACCCCCGAGGACCCCAAGGGCGTCCCGGTCTTCGCCTGGAAGGGCGAGACGCTCGACGAGTACTGGTGGTGCACCGAGCAGGCGCTGACCTGGCCGGACAGCCCCACCGGCGGCCCGAACATGATCCTGGACGACGGCGGCGACGCCACCCTCCTGGTCCACCAGGGCGTCCAGTTCGAGAAGGACGGCAAGGTCCCCTCGCCGGACACCGCCGAGTCCGACGAGCACCGCGTCATCCTCGAACTCCTCAACCGCACCATCACCGACGGCTCGCAGAAGTGGACCCAGCTGGCGTCCGAGATCCGCGGCGTCACCGAGGAGACCACCACCGGCGTCCACCGCCTCTACGAGATGCACCGCGAGGGCTCGCTGCTCTTCCCGGCGATCAACGTCAACGACGCCGTCACCAAGTCGAAGTTCGACAACAAGTACGGCTGTCGCCACTCCCTGATCGACGGCATCAACCGCGCCACCGACGTCCTCATCGGCGGCAAGACCGCCGTCGTCTGCGGCTACGGCGACGTCGGCAAGGGCTGCGCGGAGTCCCTGCGCGGCCAGGGCGCCCGCGTCATCGTCACCGAGATCGACCCGATCTGCGCCCTCCAGGCGGCGATGGACGGCTACCAGGTCACGACCCTCGACGAGGTCGTCGACAAGGCCGACATCTTCGTCACCACGACGGGCAACAAGGACATCATCATGGCCTCGGACATGGCCAAGATGAAGCACCAGGCGATCGTCGGCAACATCGGCCACTTCGACAACGAGATCGACATGGCCGGTCTCGCCAAGATCCCCGGCATCGTCAAGGACGAGGTCAAGCCGCAGGTCCACACCTGGACCTTCGCCGACGGCAAGGTGATCATCGTCCTGTCCGAGGGCCGCCTGCTGAACCTGGGCAACGCCACCGGCCACCCGTCGTTCGTGATGTCCAACTCGTTCGCGGACCAGACCCTGGCCCAGATCGAGCTGTTCACCAAGCCCGACGCCTACCCGACCGACGTCTACGTGCTGCCCAAGCACCTCGACGAGAAGGTCGCCCGGCTGCACCTCGCCTCGCTCGGCGTGAAGCTGACGACCCTCCGCCCGGAGCAGGCGTCGTACATCGGCGTCGAGGTCGACGGCCCGTACAAGTCGGACCACTACCGCTACTGACCGGACCGGGGGCGGGTCGGTTCGGACCGGCCCGCTTCGGACGGCGCCGGTTCCGACCGGCGGTCAGGTGCCGACGGCGCCGACGAGCGCCCGCGGCGCTCCCGGGCCGTCCCGGCACCTGACCCCACGAGCGGGCGTGCGGCCCCGGGACCTCCCGTACCGGCAGGCCCGTGCGCGTCCTCGACAGTCCCGGGTCAGGCCCCCGCACCCCCGTGCCGGGGGCCTGACTCCCGGACCGCCGCCCGTCACCGACCGGCCGCCGCGGCGGACCACCCCGTCAAGACCCAGGACCCCCATGCCCCGCGGCCGTTATTCGCTCCACGATCCGCACGATCACACCCCCCTGGCGGACGAGCACTTCCACTGCGCCCCCGGCCCTTCCGGCTGGCGCTACGTATCCCAACTGACCACCCCCACAGGCGATCACCGCGGCTCCGTCGACCTCGCCCTCGACGAACTGGGCCGCCCCATCCGGCTCGAACTGCACGCCGCGAGCTGGCAGGTGCGCGGCGCCGCCCTCGACGGCGTCACCTGGGTCCGCACCGACCCCGCGGGCACCGAGGCCACCGAAGGCACCGTGCGCGCCCACGCCTTCACCGGCACATCCCCCGCGTTCCTCGTCGCCACCGCACGTCTGCTGCGCCTCACCCCCTCCGCCTCCGCCACCCGCGTACGCCTGGTCGCCTTCACCGACCCCGTCCTGGCGCCCCGCACCGTGGACCAGTCCTGGGCCTTGGTGAACAGCGAAGCACACGCCACTGACAACGGCCCGCTGACCGTGGACGAATACCAGGTCACAGCCCTGGACACCGGCGAGCGGCACACCGTCCACCTCGCCGGTGACGTGGTGCTCGCGGCGCCGGGCGTCGAGCTGGAGGACCTGGAGACACCGCCGTCGGCCTTCGCCTGACGGCCCCCGTCTACGCGGGCGGCGCGAAACCGGTGGACCTGCCGGGACCGGCCTCGGTCGCGGGCGGCGCCGGGGGCGCGGCGACGGGGTGTCCGACCGGAGCCTGCTGCGGCGCGGGACCCGAGCCGGGGGTCCAGGAGGCCGGGGGAGCGTAGGCCGGAGCCACCGCGGGGACGGCGGGCGCGGGGGACTGACGGGGGGCGCCGTACGGAGGCGTCGCACCGACCGGTCCACCCGGCGCCGCGGGACCGTTCGCGAACGTCCGCCGCACCTCGCGCGCCTGCCGCTCCTGGAGCACGGCCGCCAGATACGCGGCCGGCTGGACGTCGGACGGGACGGGCGTGCCGGTGCGGGCGACCAGGTCGGCGGCGAGCCGCTCCGCCATGCCCCGGCCGACCTGCGGGTCGAGCTGGTGCATCCGCGTCAGGTACTGGCGCACGGCGAGCCAGAGCCCGTCCGGGACGGCCGACAGGTCGAGGCCAGAGAAGCGCCCGGCGAGCCAGGGCGGGGGCGGCGGCAGGAACCCGGCGGGCGCGACCGGCACCCGCTCCCGGACCACGAGGGTCCCCGCGAAGACGTCCCCGAGCCGCCGCCCGCGCGCCGAGACCAGGGAGGCGACACAGGCGACGACGCCGAACGTCATCAGGATCTCCACCACGCCGATGCCGCCCCGGACCAGCGCGTGCCGGAACCGGATCGGTCCGCCGTCGTCCCGTACGACGCGCAGCCCGCACGCCATCTTGCCGAGCGACCGCCCGTGGGTGAGGGTCTCGACGGCGATCGGCGCCCCCACCAGGATCAGCACGAAGCCCGCGATCGTCACGGCGGTCTGCGCCGCCTCGTCCAGCGACGAGGTGGCGGCGAACAGGCCGATGCTCAGGATGATGTACACGACCACGGCGAGGGTCAGGTCGAGCACGACCGCGAGCCCCCTGCTGGGCAGCTTCGCCGGGCGCAGCTCCAGAGCCACCGCCTCGCCCGTCACCAGCTCACTCACGTCATGGTCCTTCCCCTGGGCCGCCCCGAGAACGGCCAGTCTGCCAAGCTGAGGACACATTGTGCGTCAGTAAGACAAGCTGGCAGCAGAGATGGGCCCCGACGAGCAGCCGAGGAGCAGGCAGACCGATGGACCTCGACGTATTCGTCACCGCCCACCGGGCCGAGTGGGACCGGCTCGAAACGCTCCTCGGGCGGCAACGCCGGCTCAACGGGGCGGAGGCGGACGAGCTCGTCATCCTCTACCAGCGCACGGCCACCCATCTCTCGCTGATCCAGTCCAGCGCCCCCGACCCGCAGCTGACCGGACGCCTCAGCCGCCTCGTGGCCCGCGCGCGCAACGCGGTGACGGGTACCCGGCGGGCCTCCTGGCGGGACGTGACCCGCTTCCTCACCGAGGGATTCCCGGCCGCCGTCTACCGCTCGCGCCGCTGGTGGATCCCGACCGCGCTGCTGTCGACCCTGGTCGCGGCGCTCCTGGGGTGGTGGATCGGCACCCACCCGGAGGTCCAGGCGGGCATCGCCGCCCCGAGCGAGCTGCGCGCGCTCACCCGCCCCGGCGGCCAGTACGAGACGTACTACTCCAGCCATCCCGCGACCTCCTTCGCCGCCCAGGTCTGGACGAACAACGCCTGGGCGGCGGCCCAGTGCCTGATCCTGGGGGTCTTCCTCGGCCTCCCCGTCCTCTGGGTGCTCTTCCAGAACATGCTCAACCTCGGCATCGGCTTCGGCCTGATGTCCTCGGCCGGCCGCCTCGACACCTTCCTCGGCCTGGTGCTCCCGCACGGCCTGCTGGAGCTGACCGCGGTCTTCGTCGCCGCGGGTACCGGGCTCCGTCTCGGCTGGACGCTCATCGACCCAGGCCCGCGCACCCGGCGCACGGCTCTCGCCGAGGAGGGCCGAGCCGCCGTCGGCATGGCCATCGGACTGGCCCTGGTCCTCTTCGTCTCCGGTGCGATCGAGGGCTTCGTGACCCCGTCAGGCCTGCCGACCTGGGCCCGGATCGGCATCGGGGTGGTGGCCGAGGCCGCCTTCCTCGGCTACGTCTTCGTCCTGGGCGGCCGAGCGGTCCGCGCGGGCGGAACGGGCGACGTCGACGCCTCGGAACGGAGCGCCTCGGTGCCCCTGGCCGCCTGATGTGCAGACGGCCCTCCCGAGCTGTTAGTCTCTTGTTCGCCTCAGGAGGTCCGTTGACACGGAGCGATCGGGGCGGTAGATTCGAACAGTTGCCTAGAACTGGGTCTCCCGGTCGGCGACGGTGAGTATCTGACAGCTTCTCAGCACATCGGTGAACGTCGATGCCACAGAAGCTCCCGATGAATCGGAAAACAAGTTGCCGGTCAGACCGGCGCGGAACTTCTGATAAAGTCGGAACCGCCGGAAAGGGAAAGCGCGGAAGCGAAAACCCTAAAAGG
>NZ_FMCI01000005.1 GCF_900091845.1 Streptomyces sp. SolWspMP-5a-2 | reverse complement strand
CCCCCCCCCCCCCCGCCCCATAGCAGCGCATCGGCGGCCACGGTCCCCGTACAGCCGACATCGGATGTGCCGGTCCCCGTCCCCGGTCCCGACGGTTCCGACGAGCCGGTCCCGGACCGAGGACCGAGGGCTCCTCGGGGCCCCGTCCCCGAGAACCCGGAAGCCGAGGTCGACGCAAGGACCAAGGGCGACGCAACGGGAACGTTCGCGGGAACCAAGCCCTCTGAAGACGGTGCGGTCCCAGGGACCGTGCTCGCCGGACCGGGAGCCGCAGCGCGGGACGCAGCGGCCATGAGGACCGACCACAGCGCGCGAGAAGTGGCAGCTCAGGACCCCCATTCTCATCGGGGACCGGGCATCACGAAGTCGGGGACCGAGACCACCGGGGACCGAGGACCGACCGCCCCACAGTCCGGGACCGAGACCACCCAGGACCGAGGACACAAGGTCCCTCTTCGCCGGAAGCCGACCAGGACCTCCCGGACGAAGAACAAGGACAAGCGTGCACGGTCCCGCTCGCAGACGGAGCGCCAGGCACGCGAGCTGGGTGAATCCGAGCGCCAGCTTGTCCGTGAGGTGCGTCCCCATGTGCCGGCTCTGCTCGAACGGGACGGCAACGGCGCGATCACCCGAGTGCAGCTGCGCGAAATCATCCGCCGCCAGGGCCTGACGGGTGTCGGTAACGACCGACTCGGCCTGGTCCTCCAGGAGCTGCGGAACGCGGACATCACGACGACGAGGAGCACCGCCCGATGAAGACCTGCCACCAGTTCAAGACGGTCCGCGCCGAGTACGAGCGCGAGATCGGATTCATGCTCGCCCACTCCGAGCGGCATGCGGGCAGGCCGGCGGCGAAGTCCAGCGCGAAGCAGGCAGCCTCGGCGAAACAGCGGATGGCCCGCGCGCTCAACAGCCACGTCGGACGCTGCCCCGAATGCGGCTGAACCGGCAAATCCCAGCACAAGACCCGTATCCGTAAAGGTGGCCCGGCTCCACGCCGGGCCACCGCCCCGCTTAGGCGGTACGCCATGATTCCTCGTCCCCCTCGCTTTCCGGGCCCACCACCGCCGAGACCGGTGCCTGGGCGGACGTCTTGATCCGTCGGCAACTCCTCCACGCCGTCGTCCTCACGCCGACCGGGCAGTGGCTCGTCCAGAACCGTCCCAACAGACCGGTTCGCGTCCTTGCCAGCCCAGCCGAAGTTCTCGCGCTGGCCGCAACCATCCAGCAACGCACCCGCTCTGCGAGGCCCGAATCGCAATGACGAACGCACCCAAGAACGGCACCACCCCGGAACCTGATCGCGGCTCCAACTCGGTCTCGGGGCGAGCAAGTTATCGCAAGAGCATTGCTCCCGAGGGGAGCAATGCTCTTGCGTTCCCCGCCCCTGGAGCGGCGGGAGCGGAACGGCACCGGGGGGCGCCGATCCGTGAGGATGCGACCGAGGGCGGCTCGCATCCCGAGGGGCAGGACCAGCACGCCTGCCACAGTGCGCACTGCACGCACACCGCCCCTTCAAAGCCGCATGTGCAACAGCGTGAGCGCATGCGCGACGAGAACAAGCGCATACGCCAGCCCAGCTGCCGCATGAACGACGACGAGTACCAACTCCTAGCTCGTGCAGCCGCCGTGTGCCACATGAGCGTCGCCAGTTTCCTCGCCCACGCCGCTCTCAAAGCCGCCCACGATCTCGACCGTACGGCGGCGGAAATCGCCGCCCAACGAGAAGTCCACAACGAGCTCTTCGCTGTGCGCCGGCACCTCGGCCACATCGGCAACAACGTCAACCAGGTAGCTAAGGCCGCCAACTCCGGTGCCGACGTCCCCTACGCCGAAGCCGTACTCGGCGCCGTCCAGCGCACCACCCAGCGCGTGGACGCCTTCATCCAGCACTACCTCGACACCGAAAGGCGAACCGGTTGATCCCTCGCGTCCACAAGCGTGGCTCGAACACGTTTGGCCTGCTCATCTACCTCTACGGCAAAGGGACCCATGAGGAGCACGTCGATCCGCATCTCGTGGCGGCATGGGACAGCTTCGCTCCCGACCCCGGTCGCGATCCTCAAGCTACGAAGAGACAGTTGCAGCAGCTCCTGGACCAGCCCGTCCAGACGCTCGCGGACTCGCGCCGCCCGGCCAAGCACGTCTGGCACCTATCCGTCCGGGCCGCACCCGACGACCCGGTTCTCTCCGACGAGCAATGGGGGGAGATCGCCCGACGCATGGTCGCCGCGACCGGCATCGCTCCGGCCGCCGACGAGGCGGGATGCCGCTGGGCAGCCGTGCGCCACGCCGACGACCACATCCACATCATCGCCACGCTCGTCCGCGAAGACGGCCGGCGCCCCCGACTCAACAACGACGCCAAGCGATCCCAGGCCGAAGCCCGCCTGATCGAAGCCGAGCACGGGCTCAAGCAGCTCAGCACCGGGGACGGGACCGCAGCGCAACGACCGACCAGCGCCGAGCGCCACAAGGCCCAGCGCCAGGGCCGCGAGCGCACCGCCCGCGAGGAACTGCGGGAATCCGTGCGGCGTGCGGTGGCCGGCGCGAGAAGCGACGAGGAGTTCTTCGACCGCCTCGCCGCCGCCGGCCTCCTGATCCGCAAGCGCGCCGCGCCCTCCGGTGACCTGCTCGGATACAAGGTCGCCCTGCCCGACGACCTGAACAAGGACGGCGAGCCGGTGTTCTACCCCGGCGCGCGCCTCGCTCCCGACCTGTCCTTGCCTCGCATCCGCGAGCGGTGGTCCGGTGATGCGCAGGATGTCCCTGCGGCCCGGCGGGAGGAAGCGATTCGTACGGGGCCGGGCAGTCCGGCCTCCGCGCGCCGCGGCACGGCATCGGCCGTGTGGCAGGCCGTGCTCGTCGTCGACCACGGCGAGGACGGGGTCGCCGCCGCCCACATCGCCGCGGTCGGCGAGGTCCTGGACGCCCTCGCGAAGACGTCCGCCGCTCACACCCGCCGCGAACTGCACGACGCCGCAACGGCCTTCGAACGGGCCTCGCGCTCTCACGTCCGCGCCGTACGCGGGCACGATCGAGCCCTGCGACAGGCCGCCCGCGACCTCGTCCAGGGCGGCCCGGCCCTCGGCCGCGGTGAGGACGGAGCCACCACGGCGATGGCGATCGACATGCTGTTCTTCCTGATCACCGCCACCGCGCACTGGCACGCCCGGAAGGGCCACGCCCAGCAGGCCGAGGCCGCCACCCGAGCTGCCGAACACCTGCGCACCGCTTACCAGGCCGCCTCGGCCCAGCCGCTCGGTGTGCTATACCAGCGCGGCCGACGTCTGAGCCGGCCGATGCTCCAGCGGCAGACCGCGCTGCTGCGCGAGGCGCTCCCGGAACTGGCCGAGCAGATCCTCGCCGAACCCGGCTGGTACGCCCTGGCCGCGACTATCACGGGAGCCGAAGCCGCCGGCCACGACCCTGCCGCCCTCCTGTCCGACGTTGCCGCTCGGCGCGAACTGGGCACCGCGGACTCCATCAGCGACGTGCTCGTATGGCGAATGCGACGGACAGCCGACCTGCCCGCCGATGCTTCCCAGCTTCCCGAGACCAGCACCGCAGCGAACCGGTCCGCGACGCGCAGGGCGACGACCAGGCCCTCCACGCCCGGCAGGCGGCGCAGCGGAGAGGAGTCACCGCGTCAGGCCCGATAAGTACACCAGACGGCACGCAGGCTCCCCGGATCGCCGCTGTGCCTTACCGAGACATGTGTCGTGGCCTCCTCGTCACCCGGGCAGCCGAGAGGCCACACCCGTGCTGACCTGGCCGAAGGGACTGTGGACGTTGTGAATTGAAACCGCCGACGGCGTGGGGCACGATCATGAAACGCGCAGGACGAGGTGCCGAGGTAGAGGAGGACGCCAGGGTGTTTCACCGAATACGCCGCAGGGCCAAGGGGCCGAGCGAAGCTCAGAAACGGTTCGCCGAGCTGCACGCGCAAATGCAGGGACAGGTCCCGCCCGGCATCGGAGTGCCGGCGCCCGAGCCGCAGCCCGCCGAGCCGACCGCCATCGTGGACGACTTCCTCCCGCCGGAGCTACGGGTGCCGAGCCACGACCAGGTCGAGGGCAAGATGATGCCGTGGAAGCAGCCCCTGGTCCTCGACGGCGAGATGGCCACCTGCGCCGAGTGCGGCGCGTACCGGGACTGGCTCATCCTCTCCACCCGCGGTGAGATCTGGCTGCGCTGCAGGGCCGGACACCAGCAGCTGGAGACGCGCATCGACACCGCCTGGTACAACCGGCACTCCGGGCCGGCGGACTCGACGCACGCCACGTTCGAGGACTGCATGCGCCACCTCGGGCACTGACCACCACTCCTACGACCCCACCGGGCCCGGGGGCCCGCACTGACCACCCGTCGCCTAGCAACAAGGGGTCAGTTCCGTCATGCGCGTTCGCGTCGCCACCACCGCACTCGGCATCACCGCCGCCCTCCTTGCCGTGCCCGCCTGCTCCACCGACACCCCCGGGTCCAAGCACCGAACCGCCTCCTCCCGTACGGGAAAGCCGACCGAGGTCGCCCAGGAGCCGGCCGCGCTCTCCTCGGCCGCGCTCAAGTCCCGCCTGCTCGACCCGCGCGACCTCGGCAGCGGCTACCTTCCCCAGCCGGAGCGTCCGGCCCAGCACGATGACGTCACCGTCCTCGGCTGCCTGGCCCTGAGCGAGCTGGGCGGTGACGCGGCGACTGGCGGCACACTCGCCTTCCCGCACAAGGCGAAGGCGGACTTCACCTACGGCTACAGCTCCTCGGAGATCTCCGAGGAGCTGTACAGCGACAGCGTGAAGAAGCTTTCCGACGGCACCGGCCGGATCTTCGATGCCATGACAGGCTGCCCGGCCTATCAGGTCGTCGCCGGTGGCACCCAGGTCGACGTAACCTCGCAGAAGCTGCCCGCGCCCAGCGTCGGCGGTGATGAGCAGTGGAGCCTGCTTCTGACGTTCATCGCCGGGGGCCGGAGCACCGTGGTCAAGCAGACCGCGATCCGCGACGGCAGCCTGCTGCTGGTCCTTTCCGGCTCTCCGGCCCTCGTCGACCGTCACCTCGACAAGGCCCTTGCCAAGGCCACGGCCACGAGCTGACCTGCGTGCACGTCACGGTGCTGCCTCCGACCGTCGCGGTCGGGGGCAGCAGTGCGTTATGGGCTAAGCACTAACGACCCGACCGGCCACTTCGCCCGGAAAACCAGAAAGTCCGGCACCCCCAACTGGGAGGATGCCGGACTGCGATCGTCGAGAGGGGTGCGCGGGACGTTAGATGGCCGGCGCGCGCAGGAGTCGCTCCTGGGTGGCCTCGGGCAGGACCCGCCGCAGGACCGGTGCGGTCGAGCTGAGGGAGGCGGCGAAGGCGGCGACGAGATCGTGCGGGACGCTGGCGGCGAACGAGGCCACCCACAGCAGCGGGGCGCCGAGTACGGGCTCGGCCCACGCCTGCCATCCGGCCGGTCTAGTCTCGTCGTCCTCGGCGGACAGGGCCCGTAGGTCGCCGTCCTGGATGAGGGGCGGCACCTCCCCCAGGCTGATGTGCGAGGTGAACGTCGGGTCCATCGCCGCCGCCTCGGGCTGGTCGATGTCGAGGAACCAGCCGTGGGCGGCGACAGCGTCGAGGACCAGCTCGGGTCCGGCGAGCGCCGAGGCAGGCTGGTTGCTTGCGTCGAGCGCGACGAGGAAGTCGACCACCGCCTCGCCGGGGACGTCACGGGTGAAGTAGGCCGACCACTGGGCGAGCGGGCTGCTCGCCCCGGCTCGGGCGGAGATCTGCCAGGCGATCGGCAGCCAACCCAGGTGGAACGGCTCGTCCGCCAGCCCCCACTGTGCCCAACGCAAGGCGTCGGGGCTGATGTGCAAGACGGTGCTACGCAGAACCTGGCGGTCCTCCGGTTCCTCGTCCGGCTCGCGCCGTCCGCGGACGATCGTCAGGCTCGTCCACCCCAGGCCGGCGAGCGCGTCGGCGACGACGTCGTAGAGGCGTCCATCGTCACCGGCTAGGTGCCGGGGGCCGACCCAGAACGCGGGCTGGCCGCCGCGCGGGGCGGACGGGTCGGGCGGAAGGTCGGGGTACAGGGGCGCCTCCAAGGGCTCGGTGCGGGTCTATTTGCCGCCGGCACGGCGGCGAGGGCGGCGCGGTGGCGCCTGGACGGGGCCCTGCCACGTCAGGGCGATGGCGACCTCCGGCGGAAGGTGGCCGAGCTGTGCGTCCTCGTCCCGCCCTTCGGCGAGGTAGACAACGGTCCGGCCGGTCTCGTCGACGGACTGCAGGACCTGCGCCAAGCGGTGCGCCATCGGGAAGAACGGGTTCATGGCCTGGCGGACCGGAGCGCTCCGGTCGCAGCCGGACAACAGATCAATGAGATCGCCGACGGTCATCTCCGTGGACGTCACGGACAGCCTCCTGGGGTTCGAGGAAAACGGGGGCGGTGAAGCCGGGCCGGCCTACGGCACCGCCAGCGCTCATAGGACGGGCGCTATGTATCGGTGGCCGCGCGGTCAGAGGCGGCCTGAGGTCTCCAGCACCCTCGCCACGGTGGCGGCGACGATGTCGGCCGGCGTCTCGGTGTCGAACGACAGGTGGTAGCCGCGGACCTGGGCAGTGCCGGTGACAGCAATCTTCCACCCCTCGCCGTCCGTGCCGGGTCGGCCGTGCGGAAACCAACCGAGGTAGAACCGGCCGTCCTTGGAGCTGACGTGCACGTCCGCGCGATCATCAACGATCAGGTGGAAGTCCTCGGCCGAGAACTGGTCCATGACCAGAGCCGGCTGACCGGAGCCGAGCTGCCACTCCCGCAGTCGCAGGGCCTCGACAGTGGTGGAGAAACCGGGGCCCGCAGGGGCTACGGTCACGAGCAATCACCTCTCTGACCTGGGGTTTCTAGCAAGGTCGTCTACGTTGACATGCTCTCGCGCACGTTGGCCAGTCTTTCCGAGATCTTTCCTGTCTGCCCCCGGCGAACTGCCGTCCATCGATAGCAAAGCCACCGGGCGGCGACGGTCTTCGGCACCACCAGTGCGATGCGGCCCGATGCTGGCAGATGGATAACATGGCCCGCGGGATTCGGTAGCGGCGAACCCAACGCTTGAAGGACTAGGACTGATCGACCCGGGGGAAAAGATGGCAGTCAGGTTCGACCCGCATATCGCCCGCCAGACATTGGACGAGGCGTTTAGGCAAGCGATGGAAGCAACTTCGCTACCAGAGGCGTGGCTGCACCTTTCGCGCTCACTGCGCCAGGAAGAAGCGCCACGCACTTACACCCCCGCACTGGGTACCGCACTCCTCGCTCGAACACTCGACGAGACCGTTGACCCTCGCTCTGCCAAGCAGCAGACACACAATGCTCGATCCTATTCGGCTCGAACCCTATGCCACCGCGTACTTGTACCCGCTTCCGTGGAACTCGGTTTCGACCTGCACACCGCAGGAAGGGAACCTTTCAACAACCAGCCCTTTTTCCTCTGCGACCATTGGGACGAGATACCCCGACCTGAAGCGGAAAAGGGGACGCATTTCGACAGGGTCGATAAGGCGCTGAGACTTCTCTATCGGCAAGACCCGCAGGAATGCAAGTTGGCACTTATGGCCTTCCTGAAAGTCTGCTCCGAGCATTAAGAGTACGACAAGAAGCCGAAATTCACTGCCCGCCATATGGCTGGCGTGCGCAAAAATTACGCGTGCGCTCCCATCCCTACAGATGGCGGCCAAGCTCAGGTTTTCAGGGCGAGAGACAAGTCAACGGGATCCGTGGTAGCCCTGAAGAAGCTCCGCACACCGCTAGAGCGCCGCGTCGCCAGAATGAGGCGGGAGATTGAAGTCGGACTGTTCCTGAGCGGTCATCCTCATGCCATGCCCATTCTGGACCACGCGCCAGATCATAGCTGGTTCGTCATGCCGTATGCGCAGGGAACGGCCCTGGACTACCGTGATGACCTACGGAACGACGACGCGCTGGCCCTTCTCCTGCAATCCGTATGTTCGGTCCTTGAGGTAGCACACGAAAAAGGCTATGTGCACCGTGACATCAAACCGGCCAACATTCTTCTGCTGGACGGCCGGTGGGTGGTTGCTGACTGGGGCATTGTTAGGCGTCCCCGAGGGATGACGACCGACCCTCAGAGGACGAGGATGGGTGTAGCTTTGGGATCAGCTGGGTTTGCCGCCCCCGAACTGGAAGACGACGCTCACAGCGCAGGGCCGCAGGCAGACATATACAGCCTGGGCCAATTCGTCGGGTGGGCAATCACAGGAAAGCGCCCCCGCGCGAATATTCCCCTCCTACCGGAGAGCGGCGCATGGCGTGCGGTCGTAGAGACCGCCACGAGAGAAGACCCCGCCATGCGGCCCGAGTCCGTCACCGAGTTCCTCGAAATCGTCACCCGCGAGACACAAGTTCCCATTAGGTCGACTTCTGGTTCTCATGTTCCAGCAGCCGACTAATCCTGCGGGCTGCGACCACGCGTTTACCCACTGAGCGGATGCCAGCCGTCGCGGCTGCCCGCGGATCGAGAGGGGCGCTGGGTTAGCAGGCAGCTCGCCTCACGCGCTGGCGGGCTGGTCAGGAAGCGCCCGCCCGCCAGGAACCACCGAGTTCGGCAAGATGTCTGCGCAATGCGCCGCGCTGCTCCTCAAGATCCTGCGAGGCGGGAGATAGAAGATAAACATTGTCCCGGTAGGGACGGAAACCCAGGCTCTCCCACCCCTGGGCGATTTTGGCGTTCACGCGGTCCCACTCGGCTCTGGCCGTCAGCCGCTGGCTCCTGAGATCGGTGATGCCGGGCGAACAGGCTACGGCCCGGCAGCCGGCCATGAGCCGGGTGATCACCTCGCAGGCAAGCACGGCCGCCAGGCCGTGCCCGCGCCATGGCGGATCCAGCGTCACGCGATTCATGACGAGCAGCGCTGAGCCGACGTACTCCAACTGTTCGCTGACTTCGTCGGTGAAAGAACCCGTCTCGGGATCAAGGAGGACCTGCGCGGTCTCGTACAGTTCCTCCGAGTCCTCCTCCATGGCCCAGTAGGCGTTGCGGCCCCGGTCGAGGTGCACCCGGTAGAACGTCATGGAGCCGACGACTACGTCCTCGACCGTGCACGAGGAGCAATCAGCAGTCGTACACCCGCTGGAGCTGACCGGCTCGTGATGTTCACCATGAGCGCGTCGGCGGTGCAGGACGGCCACGTTCCAGCACTCCAGCGTGTCCGCCTGGGGAGTGTCCCAGAGTCCGTCGTCGTAGGAGATGCGCAGGTGTAGCTCGGAGGGGTCGCCTGGCAGCGGGGAGGGCTCGGTCACGGTCGCAGCGTAACGAGGTGTCCGCGCGTTCGTGGATAACGGAGCCCCAGCTCAGAGGTGGCGTGCCCACACCCACGCCGGAGCGAGGAGTTCGTGCGCTGGGACCCGCGGTCCTTCGCCGAGCTGAAGGCCAGCTATTCCTCCCGATTCGTCCGCGGCAGCTCACCGCACGCGCGTCACGGTGACCACGGCATGCCTCGTCGTCCCCGCCAGCACCTCGACGAGCAGTCCGGACTCCGCCGCCGTGAACGACTCGCCCCCAGCCGCCCGACCTTGCGCGGCCGGAGCAACGGCCACCAGCGCCGCCGCGACCCGCGCGGCCAGCTGCGCCCCGAGCCGCTGAGACAATGCAACACGGCCGTCAGGCAACCGCACCGCCAGCGCCCGCGGCCGACCCGCCGCCCCCGTGAACCCCACCACCTCCGCGTCGATCGTCTCCGCGTGTCTGACCTTCTTCCACGACGACGACCGACCCGCCCGGTACGGCGACCGCCCCGACTTCGCCACCACCCCCTCCACACCGGAGCCGGTCAGCGTCTCGTACCAAACCCGGGCGACCTCCACGTCTTCCGTCGCCGACACTGCCTGAATTGGCGACCCCTCCGGCAGCCCGGCCACCATGTCCAGCATCAAGGCGCGCCGCTCCTCATACGGACGACCCCTCACGTCCCCGGTGGGCAACGACAAAACGTCCCACACGATGAGCAGCGCAGGGTGCCGCGCCGCCAGCTCCCGCGACCGTGCAGGCGAGGAAGCCGCCCGAGCCTGAGCGGCCTCGAACGACACCTGCCCGTCAACCACGACGACTGCCTCGCCGTCCAGGACGACACCAGGCGGCAGGGCCATCCCCGCCACGGCAAGATCCATCCAGGGCGTCGTCACGTCCCGACCCGACCGCGCTTGAAGTCGAACCGTCTCAGCCAGCCGCCACAAAACTGTCCGGTGACCGTCGAGCTTCACTTCATACCACCAGCGCGGCCCGGTCGGCAGTTGCGACACCAGCTCGGCCAGGGCGACGTCGACAGGGAACTCCACCCCGCCACCCTCAAACGCCGCCCGGACCGCCCGCGCGCCGGACTACTCCAGCAGGCCCAGCCACGTGTCCGGCCGACACTTCGAGCACGCCGGAACCTGCTGACGTATCGCGTCGCGTGCCTGCTCCCGCGTCGCCGCCATCTGGCGCTTACCCGGGTCCCAGCAGTCCCCCGTGCGCACCGCCACCAGGCTGCTCCGGTCAAGGCCCCGCTCGATCAGCCACTCCGGGGGCGGCAGTCGCTGCTCCTCGGCCTGCCGTCGCTCGGCCTCGCGACGCTCCTCGTCCGCGATCCACCGGTCTAGCTGCCGAAGGCTCGCCCGCGCCTGCTGCTCGACCACGCGGCGCGTGAACTGCAGCAGTTCCAGATAGGACGGGGTATCGCTCACACATTCGATTGCAGAGGGGCGGTTCACAAACACCGAGGCCCCCACATCCAGGAGGACGCTGTTGGCGGTCGCGAACAGCGTGTCCAGCTAGGGCTGCGGGGGCTCCGTGTAGTGAAGAAGGGTGGGTGCGGTCAGCTCCCGGTGTTGTCTTCTGTGTGGCTGTCGGTGCGACTGCGGCGTGCCACGGCGAGGGCGCCTCCACCGGCCGCGATCAGAACGGCCGCGCCGCCGATCAGCCACAGCGTCGCGTCAGCACCGGTGTGAGCGAGAGAGCCCGCCGGCGTCTTCGGTGTGGAGTCGCCGACCGGGGTGGCGGCGATGGCGGAGGTGTCGGTTTCCGGTGTGTCGCTATCCGACGCGGACGGCGTGGCCCTGTCCGTACCGCTGTTCGGCTTGCCTGGGCTGGAGGAGGGGGTGTCGGTGGGCGTGTGCGTGGGCTTACCCGAGGGTTCGGGCTTCGGGGTCGTGGTGGTCTTGGCGTTGGTGACGGTCACGGTCACCGGGTCGCCGGGACCAGCGGTGAACGTCTTGGTGGGCTTGTACAGGTCGTAGCCGGCAGGGGCTTTGATCTCCTTGACCCAGAACTGGGCCTTCCGGCTCGACATGGGCAGCTCTCCGGAGGCCGTGCCCTTAGCTCCCGTGGTCAGAATGAGCAGCGTCGAGCTGCCGGTGCCGATGTTCACGGTCGCGCCGGGCAGGAGCTTGCCGGTCTTGTCGTCCTTGGCCTGCAGGAGGACCTTGGCGGCCTTGAACGGATCGGTGATCGTCAGCCGGGTGGTCGCGCCCGGGGTGACGATGACGTCCTGGTCGGCGACGACCTCGTGCAGCGGGCTGCCGGAGGCCGTCTCCTTGAGCCGGTAGACGCCGGGCGCGAGGTCGGAGAAGGTCAGCTTTCCCTGTGCGTCGGTCTTCCCGTGTCCGGCTTCCTGGGCGGCGGAGTCGAGCAGCAGGAACACTGCGCCGGGCAGGGCGTCTCCGGCTGTGTCCCTGGTGGTGATCTCGACGCTGCCCGCGTCCGCGGCCGGAGTCTCGGCGGCGGAGGCTGAGGGGGTCGGTTCGGTGGGCTCGGCACTCGCGGCCGGTGCCCAGGTGAGGGTGCCGGCCGCGGCGACGGCGATGGCGGCGGCGGATCGGACGAGATGTGCGTGCACGAGGAAGGGGACTCCTTGATCGGTCGGGGGAGGTCAGCGGGCGCGGCCGGCGGGGTGGGGTGCGGACGGCAGAGCGGGCGGCAGATGGCTGGGCGGCTGCGGGGTTGCAGCCGGTGCGACGTAGAGGTGACGACGAGTGTGGAACGGGATCTGCTTCACGGCCCGATGCAGCGGTTCGGTGGAGATCAGCGAGGCGGTGAAAGCCGCAGCGAGGGTGGTGGGCGCGCCGGCAGAGAACTGGGCCTGCCAGTGCGGCTCGCTCGGGTATCCGCCCCAGGCCCGCCAGACCCGGACCGTCGGACCCAGTGGTGGCGTACCGGTGACGCACACCGCCAAGGCCCTCTGGTGGCAGAAAGGTCTGCGTACCGTCCGTTTTGACGCTGTGGCTCCAGCCGTGGGTGAGGAGCGGCGTGTACAAGGTGCCATCCGTCGTCGAAGGGGAAGGCCCAGATCGTCTCCAGGTCTGCCTGGCCGGGGCCGGCGAGGTGACGCGGGAGAACTCTCAGGTCTGGACAGGGTCGAGATTGTTGAAGGGGTCGCGTGGTGGGTCGGGCAACACGAGGAGATGCTCCTGCTGAGTAGGTGGCGCGGGGATCGGGACGAGGCTCAGCGGGTGCGGGCCCCGGCGGGGACGGTCGGCGGAGCTGGAGTGCTGCGCGACGTGGGGCTGGCCGCACGCTTGGGCGCGGAGGCAGCCCAGGCGCCGGGGAACCAGACGGCCGTGTACTGCTCGATGGCGTCGCGCAGCCCGGTGGTGACGGCTCCGTCCCACGGGGGGCGGCCGGGGCGGTGGTAGGTGCCGAAGGTGCCGTACTGCTTGGTGTTCGGAGGGGTGTTGGTGGCTTCGTCGCGGCGGTGGAAGGTTCCGTGGTCCACGAAGCTGAGTGCCACCGCGTCGATCTCCCCGCGTTCCGGGTGGACGACTGCGACACGCAGCCCGCCGTAGGTGTCCGCGTGGATGGTGCGGGTGAAGTCAATCCGCAAACGCAGCGGCGTGCCCGGCACGGGGGCGGCGTAGTAGGTGTTGCCCACGACGGCGTGCTCGTGGAAAGGAAGGCACAGCTCGGTGAAGAACTCGGGAGCCTGCAGGGACACGAGGGTCTCCGGTCGGAGTTGAGTGGAGTCAGCGGCGTTGGCCGGGCAGGGCATGTCGGCTGGTGGTGCTCCAGCGCGGAACGCTGGCCGCGGGAAGCGCGGCCGGGCGGCGGGACGCTGCGGCCCGCCGGACGTCGAGCGGGGTGGGCGTCGGCGGAGAGGGCGGGTGGATCGGGGAAGTCTGGGCGTGGTCCTTGACGTAGCTGGAAGTGTCGTCCCGCCATCGAGGCAGGGGTGCGGGGTCGGCCACGGCCTCGGTCACAGCTCGCAGAAGGGCTGCGGGGGTGTCGGTGCTGGCCGTGGCGTACCAGTAGGGCCGAGCTGAGGAGGTGCCGGCCCACAGGTGCCAGCGCGCGTCGCGGGTTTCCAGCTCGATCGCCGGGTCGAGGTCGCCGGTGGTGTATTCCAGCGTGGCGAGCCCGTCGGGTGCGGTGATGGCGAAGGTCCTCAGATCCGGGCGGTCGAAGCACCAGCCTCGGTTGATGAGCGGGTCAACGGCCTGGAACGGGTCACGGTCGGTGCTTCCGGCAAGCGGGCGGGCAAGGTAGCGGTCTGGGCCCTGCCGGTACGCCTCGGCGAGGGCGGTGGTGAAGGCAGTGACGAACTCCGTGGGCGCGCTGTCGTTGAAGCAGACGCCCCAGGCCGGTGGTCCGAAGGCGTCCTTGTAGGCGTTGATGCGCCACAGTCCGTCGTCGTCGCCTTCGGGGAGGTAGCCGAGGCGGACCTTGCCGTCGGGGGCCGTGAGGTAGGCGTTGCCGAGGTGGTCGTGGTGCAGGTCCCAGCCGAGGTCGCGCAGCGGGTCAAGGCCGGGGTCGCTGACCGCGGTGGAGCGGGCCAGGTGGCGTGGGGAGACGTAGACGTCGCCGTCGATGGTGTCGTGGTCGTCGTGGGGCACTGAAATCCTGAGGGGGGAGGAAGCGGGTCAGTTCGGGGGCTGCAGGGCGGCTGCGAGGTCGGTGGGGTGGCCGGTGTAGTGCAGGGTGCGCAGGCCCAGGTGGCGGGCTGCATGGCAGTTGTCGTCTCGGTCGTCCACGAAGAGGACGCGGTCGGGGTCTGCGGCGCCGGTGGCGTTCATCGCGTGCTGGTAGGTGGCCGGGTCGGGTTTGCAGACCTGGAGCCGGGCCGAGTAGAAGGCGTGGGTCATCAGGCGGCGCCACGGGCGGCGGTCGAGGACATCGCTGAGGTGGCGGGGTGCGTTCGACAGCAAGACCAGCGGCAGCCCGGACTCGTGGGCCTGGTGGAGAACATCGATGACGTGATCGTCGCTGGACGTCCACATGTCGGTATCGGCGTCGCGGAGTTCACGCAGCCTGCGAGCGCCGGGGTGGTGGTCGAGGACCGTGGCCCAGTACGCGAGGTCGCTGAGGTGGCCTGCGTCGTAGGCGGTGCGGGCGGTCCAGAAGGCGTGTTAGAAGGCGGGGAGGCCGTCCTCGGGCCACAGGGCGGTGCGGGCCAGGCGGAGCCACTGGTCGGTGGTGGGTTGCAGGCCGATGACGCCGTTGTAGTCGAGGATGACGGCGTCCAGGCCCGCGTGGGCAGTGGTGGGTGTCAAGGGGTGGTGTTCTCCAGGGCGCGGTGGGCGAGGGCGGCGACGGCGGCTGCGAGGAGGGCGGGCAGCAGCAGGGCCGTGGGCAGGGTGGTGGCGCTGGCCAGGGCGCCGATGAGGGCCGGTCCAGCGAGGAGGCCGAGGTAGCCGGTGGCGGTGACCGTGGCCATGGCCTTGGCGCCTCCGGCTCCGGCCGCGGTGATGAGCGAGGAAACGGTGGTGGACAGGCCGAGTCCGAAGGCCGCCCACCCGGCCAGCGCCAGTGGGTTGCTGCTCCCGATGACGCCGATGGTCAGTCCGGCCGTGGCGAGAAGGGCTCCGGCCCGTACGACTGTCGGGGCGCCGAAGACAGCGGCGAGCCGGTCTCCGGTCAGCCGTTCGGCCGCCATGGCCGCGCTGTACAGCGCGAACGCGGTGGCGCTCGTGGCCGTGGGGGCGCCAAGGGTGTGCAGGTGCACGACGGCCCAGTCAGCGGCGGCTCCCTCGTCCAGCAGGCTCGCAGCGACAAGAGCGCCAGAAGCCAGAGCTTTCCCGGCGACGGAAGCAGGGAAAGCTTCCCGGCGCCAGCGTGCATTGCGGGGCGGTCTGCGCCGCTCAGGCTTCGGGTGACCGGCATCGCTGCGACAGCGGCCCCGGCCAGGAGGGCGCCTGTTGCGGTGAAGAGTGTGCTGTGCGGGGCCTGGGCGGTGAGGGCGGCCAGGGCGGCGCCGGCGAGGGCGCCGAGGGAGTATGCGGCGTGAAGACCAGACATGATGGGCCGGCCGAAGGCGTTCTGGCAGCGGACGGCCGCAGCGTCGGCTACATCGAGGACGCCGTGCGCGAGACCGAACACGAGAGCCGCCGCCAGCAACGCGGACAGGCTCTCGCCCTGCCCCACCAGGACGAGGCACCCGGCCAGGGCGATGGACCCACTGGTGAGCTGGGCTGGTAGCCGCACCGGGCGGGCGTAGCGGCCTCCGAGCTGCAGTCCAGCGACCATGCCGACGGCGGCGGCCAGCAGGACCAGGGCCAGCCCTGCCGTGCCGAGGTGGGCAGCCTGTTGCACGGCGGGCATCCGGGCGCCCCACACCGCCATGATGGCCCCGAGGCCGAGGAAGTACCCGGTCAGCAGCGCCCGGCTGTGCCGGTCGGACGCAGACACCACGCTCACGCCGCGGTGCTGCGGGTGCCGGGGGCCCGGTCGAGGACCGCGGTGACAGCGCGAGCGGCCTGCTGAGCGCGTGCACGCGCCTCCTTGCTGGTGGCGGCGGTGGTGATGAGGTAGCCGAGCCGCCCCGTGTACAGGTTTCCTCCGTCGGTGGGGAGGAGGAGCTGGTCGCCGGTGCGGCGCTGGAACTGCAGCCGGTCCAGCCACGTCGGGCAAGGTCCGTCGTAGGTGAGGTGGGTGAGGGTGCCGGAGGTGTCCGGGTAGAGGAGCCGGATGGCGGCGGCCGAGGACCTGGTGGGCGTTAGGTCGGGGGCATGGTCGCAGGCGATGTCGGCGGCGGCACGGGGCAGGTCGATGCCGGTGGCGAGACGCACCAGGTGGCCGATCATGTCTCCGGCCAGGCGGGCGTTGACCTCGATCAGGCGGGGTCTGCCGTCGACGAGGCGCATCTCTATGTGGCTGACGCCGTCGGTGATGCCGAGGGCGTTGATCGCCGCCCGAGCGGCCGGCGCGACGCGCTCCCGGAGCGGGTCGGCGGCGTCCACGCTGTGGGCCAACTGCTCGAAGTGCGGCGGGGGACTGAGGGTCTTCCGGTTGACCGCCACCACCGTGGTGGCGCCACGGTAGGTGACGCACTCGACGGAGATCTCCGGCCCGTCGAGGAACTCCTCGACGAGGACGCTGGTGCTCTCGGTCCCCTGGCTGGCCGTCCGTTCGGCTGCCTGGTAGGCGGCCGTGAGCTGATCACGGTCATCGACGCGGCGCACGCCGATGGCACCCGCGTGTGAGGCAGGCTTCAGCACCACGGGATAGCCGATCCGTTCGGCGACGGCTTCGGCCTCTTGGCGGGTACGCACGCTCACCGAGGCGGCCGAGGGCACGCCGTGGCGGGCGAACAGCGACCGAGCGGTGGCCTTGTTGCGGCACCCGTGCATCACTTCGGGTGCGGTGGTGGACAAGCCGAGCTGGCGGGCGAGTCGGGCGGTCGGGACCACACTCCACTCGTCCCAGGTCATGACACCGGCGAGGTCGTGGCGTGCGGCCAGGGCCCGGCCCCCTGCCAGCAGCGCACCAGGATCGCTGAGGTCCACGACGGTGTGATCGGTGATGTGCGGCTTCTCCCACGAGGGTTCGGTGCCGGTGAGCAGCACGACGCTGTAGGCGTCGGCGACCTGCTCAAGGCAGTAGCCGCGGTAGTTCTCATCTCCGGGAGCGACGACAAGTACAACAGGGCGAGCGGGCAAGAGGTAATTCTCCGTATCGAGGGACGGCAGGGCAGGGAAAGGGGGTGTCTCAGGCGGCGCGGCGACGGCGCAGCTCGAACGCGTCGACCCAGTGGGGGTGTTCGTCGATCAGACGGCGGGCGTAGAGAGCGGTGAAGTTGTTGTTCAGCCCGGCGACGCCGTACGGGAGTTGGCGGCGAAGGTCTTCGAAGAGGTCCTTGAGGCTGATCCGGGTGGCTCCGGCGGCCAGTCGGCGTGCGGCGTCCTTCACGGGCTGGGGACAGCCGGGTCAGGCGCGCAGGACAGGGTCGGTGCGCAGGCGGGCGAAGGCGCAGAACAGGCCGAGTGTTTGCAGGGCGGCGCAGGCGGTGATGACGTGGCCCAGCGCTTCGGGCGGGGTGAGCGCGGTGAGAACGCCGGCGAGGGGGAAGGGCAGCAGGAGGATGAGGATGGTGGCCGACAGGGTGCTGCCGAATGCCTCTGGGGGGATCAGGCGGGAGCGCAGCGTGCGCAGGACGACCGCCAAGCCGCCGTCGGCTGCCATCAGGACCGCGACCATGAACAGGTAGGACAGGTAGTCGGGGGCCAGGGCGGCTGCGAGACAGGCGAGCGAAGCGATGACGGAGCAGGCTGCTCCCACCGGCCACAGTCCCAGGCGGTCCAACGCGAACCGACAGACGGTGACGGCCACCAAAGTGGCCGCCGCTGCGGCGGACCACACCAGGCCGACGGCCGTGGTGGACTGCCCGAAGTGCTGGACGACGATCACCGGACCGGCTGCCTGGAGAAGGCCGATAGACAGGTTGGACAGGGTCAGCCCGGCCACCAACCAGCCGAGCGTGGGGAGCGCGCGGATGGTGCGCCACCCGGTGACGAGCCCGGCGCCGGGCCGGCCCTTCGGCGCGCGGGCCGGGGCCACGGGTGAGGGCGGGGTGCGCAGGGCGAGTAGCGCGGCAAGCAGCGAGAGCACGGTGACCATCGCGAGCATTGACGGCGGCCCGGCGAGCAGCAGCACGCCAGCGAGCGCCGGTCCGGCCAAGGTCGCAGTCTGGTCGATGCCGAGCAGGGCAGCCTGGACACGGTGAGCCCGAGGTCCCGCTCGGCGGCCGGCGGCGGCACCTGCAGTTTCGACGGCGATGTAGCTGAACTCAGTGAGCACACCGGTCGCCGCCGCCATCACCATCACCGTCACGCTCGCCGCAGCACCGGACGGGTAGAGGTACAGCAGGACAGCGCCGGTGGCGAGAGCCAGCGCCCGTCCCAGGGAGGCGAGGTGGAAGACCACCGAGGCGCCGCGTCGGTCGACGATCGACCCGGCCCACCCGAACGCTGCCAGGCGCGGGATCCACTCCAGGGCGAAGGCTGCCCCTGTCAGTACGGCGGATCCAGTCGTGGCCAGAACGAGCAACGGGATGCCGTAGGTGGACATCGCGAACGCCAACGCGTCCGCCGTGCGCGGCAGGTAAATGCTGCTCATCAGCCCGGCCGTGTGGCGTGCGTGCCGGGGTGTGACCGCTGCGCTCACGCGGCCCGCTCGGGCTCGGCCCTGGTCACCTGGGGGTTGCCGACCAGCCACTGGCTCAGGTGCGTGCGGACGCGCGCTAGGTCCGCCTCAGCCTCCGCGCTGATCGGGTGCGCGTTGGGCAGGGGTGCGGGGCGGTCGGCGTTCCCGGGGGTGAGTGAGGGTGCCAGCAGGCCGAGAACGTGCTGGATGCGGCTGCTGAACTCGCAGACGGCGGCGGGGGCCGAAGAACGCCGCGCCCACCGGGCTAGCGCGTCGTACAGGTCGGCCAGTTCCATCCCGGAGTCCGTGAGTTCCAGACCGGCGCCGGGCGCGACCCGGACGAGGCCGTGGGCGCGGGCCGTGTCGGATGCACTGCGCAGTTGGTGCGCGGAAAGGTCGGGCAGGGTGCCGGCGAGCCGTCGCGGCGGTATGGCACCGTTGTCGTCGATCTCGGTGATCAGACGGATCAAGGGGCGTGAGGCCAGCAGGTCGATGACCTGGCGCGCTTCGGCAGGGGGGAAGGAAGTGCTCATCGGCGCGGGCCTCCCGCCGGGATGGCTGCCGTCGGGCGGCCGGTGGCAGCGTGCGAGAAGAGGTCGCGGTGGTGCCACACCGGGGACGACCCAACCGCCCGAGCAGGGGGAAGCGCCACGGGCGCCGGCCGTGACGGGCTGCTGACCCACGGCCTCGGCGCGCTCTTGGCCTGCGGTTGCCCCCAGACGGGGTGGCTGGCTGCCTGGTCGAGGGGGTGCCCGGCGGACCAGGCGGACAGCGTGCCGAGGACGGGGCCCAGGGCGTCGCCGGCGGCGGACAGCCGATAGGGCCGGCCGTTTCCCTCGGTATCGGCCAGACCGTCGGCAACGAGCTGGCGCAACGGCGGATAAATGTTGGTCCAGTCGCTGCTGGGCATCACGATCCGGGCCAGAACCCGGCCACTGACCTCCTTACGCGACTTGAGCACCCACAGGGTGGCGGCGGCATGGCGCCGGGTGAGCAGGGTGAGGCTGTCTTCGATCTGCTCGATCGCGGCCAGCGGGCGCTCCGCCTTCTCCAGGTGCTCTTCGGCCCAGGTGACGATCATCGGCAGGACCGGCAGCAGGGCAGTGGCTCGCTCGGTGTGGCCGTAGGTGACGTGCCGTGCGGTGTGTTCGGTGCGCTCGACGAGACCGGCGTCGCACAACGACTTCAACTTGGGGTGGAGCTGGCCGTTCTGCAGCCAGGACACCTTGGTCGCCAACTCGCTGTAGCGCAGCGGCGGGCCGGAGAGGGCCAGCAGGATCCTCACGTTCCAGCGCGGGGTGATCATGGCGAGGGCCTCGGTGACCCGGGCGATGTCGGCGTCGGCATCGGGGGGCAGAGCGGTGATGGCCAAGGGAGGAACTCCTGGGTGTTAGAAGGGGGAATCGCCTGGGGGTCGGATCAGCGGCTGTGCGCCGCGCTCTGCGCCATAAGGGGCGCGGCCGGAGCAGGCGGCGCGGGAGTCGGAGAGGCAGACGTCGGGGCCGGGACGCGGGCCAGGCTCTGCAGGACGGCTGCGACCGATGTGGCCTGGGCCTCGCGGGCGGCGACGGCTTCGGCGAGCCGGCGGGTGCCGTCGAGGAGGTGGGACACCTCGTGCGGGCCGATCTGCCGCTCGGGGTGGACGAGCCGGGCCAGCTGGTCGCGGTGGAATTCGATGCTGCGCTCGGCCAGGGCGAGGGCGCCGTGCATGCCGAGCAGGGCGGACAGCATGCCGGGTGGCTGGTCCTGTGCATGGGCTTCGAGGTCGGCGAGCGGTGCGCCGTACAGTTCCTCGATCCGGTCGGCTATGTCGGTGGACGTGAGGTGGGGCAATCGGGGGCTTTCACGGTCGGCGGGCCCGGGCCGCCCCGGCACGCTGGGGTGCCGGGGCGGCAGACGGGGGCAGGGTGGCGGTGGCCTTGAGCTGTGCCGTGCGAGCGGGCCGGGTTTGCTCTGCAGGCGGGGGCATGATGCGCAGCAGCTCGCCGAAGGCTGCCCGGTAGCCGTCGCGGGCCTCCACTGCTGCTTCCAGCCACTGCGCGTCGAAGCGGAGCTTGTCCGCCGACAGTTCGCCCATGTCCCGCTCGGGGTCCATGTCGGCGTGGACGCGGTCGCGGACGCGGGCGACCTGCTCCTCGGTGAGCGCCAGGAACGAGCGCAGCTCCAGGGCACGGGCTAGCTCGGGTGAGGCATCGTGGCCGGCAGCAGCCTCATACAGCTCGGGTACCGGGTTCCCGAAGACCTTCTGCAGGTCGCTGTCCATGGTGCTGGCCTTGTCCCGGCTCATCGGGCGGACCTCGCCGGCCGCCACGCCGACGCCGGTGCGAGTGTCCCTGCCGGCCGGTTGGGGGCGCTGGTCTGCACCGCCGGGCCGCTTCGGGGCCGGAGGCGGGCCAGGCGCTCTGCGGCGAGGTCCTTCTTTCCCGGGGCGTCCGGGTCGAGGAGCCACCGCACGACCGTGGCCCGGCCGTCGCGCGTGGTGACGGCGGCGTTCACCCGATGGGCGAGGCCCATCGTCGGGTCGTCGACCTCGCTGGGCTGGGTCTCAAGGGCGGCGAGGAGGTCGTACTCTGCGCGCTCCAGCACGGACTGGGCCTCGACGAGCAGGCCGTGCCACTTGACGACGTCAGTGGCGTCGGGGCTCGCAGTCGGAGCGGCGGCGACCGCGGCCTTCAACTGGTCCATGCCCATGTCGAAGCGGGCCTCGATCCGTTCGGTCAGCACGCCCACGACATCCGCAGACTCATCGGATATGCCGTCGGTCAAAAGGGATCTCCTGTTCTGGATGGGCCGGTGCCTGCGGAATGTGAGGGGCGGCTGTACTCGGTGCCCCGCCGCTGGGCGGGACGTGCTGGATCCGGTCAGTCAGTCCAGACACATGCGGACGTCGCGGTAGACGTAGGTACCGGAGCCCCATCCCTTGACGCCGGTCGTCTTGTCCGTGATGTAGAGCCAGTTGCTGCTCTTCTTGGACACGCTGAACTTGTGGCTCTTGTAGAGCACACCGAGCGCGGTGGTCTTCGAGCTGGCCTTGGACCGGATGGTCACTGCCTTGGTGTGCAGCGCGTACGGGAGCGGCGGCAGGTTGTAGCAGCTAACGGCAGGGGTGGCGGTTGGTGCGGTGGGTACGGTCGCGGCGCTGGCGGGCGTGGCGGACAGCGCCGGCAGCGCGAGCGCGCCGAGCATCGCCGCGGATATGGCGATTCGGATGGAGCGCATGCGGAAGAAACCTCCGTGAAGGCACAGGGAATGCGGGGAAGTGGCCGCGGGAGTTGTCCCGGCGGCTGTATAAGAGTCCGGAGAATCGGCGGTTTGGCTAACCGGCGATCGTCGGCTATGTTGCGCCGCCCGCGCCTGGAACAGCGCTCAGCGAGAGCGGCTGGGCGGGTGCGGGGCAGGGACCTTCGCTACACCTGCCGGGCGGCTGGGGGTGGCTGCCGGGCGGACCGGCGGGAGCGGCCCGGCCTTGCCGGTGAGGCGGTCGTCGCACCACTGCAGGGCCTCTCCGGCCGTGTCGAAGCCGCCCTCCCGCAAGGTGTGCGTCCACGTCTCGGTATCGACCTCCTCGACCACCACGCGGAACGGGCTGGGGACTTGCTCGTCCTGTGCACGCAGTACCACGACGATGACCATGTCGTCCGGGTCGTCGCTGGTATAGGAGTAGCCCATGGCGTAGTGGTCGCCGTCGCCGACGAGGCGTCGCTCCAGTGCTCGCGTGGCCTCGTCCGCCGGTGGCGGGCCCAGTTCGGGGTGGAGGCCGATGGCGTCGGGCGGGCAGCCGCGGTGGATGAGCCAGGACTGCGCCATCGCGGGCAGCGGCAGCTGAGCGTGCTCGAAGCTGAACATGCGCTTCTCGTGGTCCCGTTGCAGATGCACGGCGAGCACCTGGGGCATGCCGGGGTGGCCCCAGGTGGCGGAGCGGTCGAATAGCACGTAGTAGCTGTTCGGGCCGTCGTTATGGGTGGCGAGGGGAACGAGCGACTCCTCGTGAACGCCGACCGTGCGGTAGAAGTCGAGGTATCGCTTCTCGTCGGAGTCGAAGTCGTCCACCTCAAAGTCGACGCGGGGGGTGGACTTCCGATTCGGGACCGGTTCGGTGGGGGGCAACAGGAGCCTTTCGGTGGATCGGTGCAGTTCAGCGCCGCTTCGCTGGAGTGGACGGCGGGGCGCCGGGGCGAGCCGGGCTCGTCGGCGCATGTGTTGCAGGAGTCCGGCGGGCGTCCAACAGTGCGGCTCGTCCGGCGTCGGTGAGGGAGACGGGCTGGCCGGCGTGCACAGGGTGGCTGGTGTCCCGGACGGTGAGGCCGGCGCGTTCCAGCTGCTGCATCTGGGGATAGGGGATGCGGGTGCCGGAGGAGGCGGTCACGGACAGTCGCCCTGTCAGCAGGTGTTCGTGGAGCTTGGCACCGCCGGCGATGGCGAGGAGTGCCGCCCGGTCGTCGGTCGAGAGTCGTCCTTCGTCGGGCGTCGATGCTGCGGCGGCGGCCTCGATGGGCTCCAGGGCGGCGAGCGCCTCTTGGGCGGCGGCGTCGCGCGCGTTGGCGGCTTCCTCCAGCTGGTCCACGGTGCGGTCGATGCGTGCGAAGAGGGCACCGTCGACAGGGAACTCACCGCTCGTGAGACGGTTGAGCAGCTTGAGGTAGAAGGTGACGCCGATCTGGGCGTTGGCCAGGGTGCGGTGCCGGTCGACCAGCTGGGTGTGTGGCTCGTCGAGGGCGCCGCGGTCGCGGTAGGTCCACAGGGTGTCGATGTCGTGGCCGGTGACCGCTTCGAGGCGGTGGTCGAGCTGCGTGACCGCACGCCGGGTGGGTGTCGGCGCGGGTTGAGGGGGCATGGGTGGCGCTCCGTGCGTTCAGCGGGTGGGATGGTGCGCGGGGTTGGGTGCGGGACGGGGCAGGCCCGGCAGTGCGGCAGGCGGCGGACCGGGCCGGGGCTTGGGAGGACGGGTGGTCAGCTGCGGGGAACGCGAGCGGGCCGCGTGCGTCCGAGCGCTCAGTGGCCGTCGGGTCATCCCCAGGCGGCGACCGACCTCGTCGTAGACGTCGTTGCCCGCACGCGGCCGTACCGCGACGACGTGAATCTCCTTGGGGTGGGCGGATTCCGCGGGCGCCGGGCGGACGCCGTAGACGACGCGCCAGTCCTTGCGGCCGTCCACGAACAGTTTCCGGAATCCCTCCAGGTCGCCGTCGAGGCGCTGTCCGAAGCGCTGGGCGTTCACGACTTCCTGCAGGTAGGCGAGGGTGAGGTCGCGGATATCGCTGGGGGCTTGGAGGAGGTCGGTCAGCGCGCGGGGGTCGAAGCTCAGTCCGAAGGCGGGCTGTCCCGCTCCCGCGGTCATGACGTCGGCTCGCCCGGCTCGGCAGTGCCGGTGCCATCCGCCGTGGCCGCCGTCTCGGTGCGCACGGACGGCGGCGGGCCGGGCAGGAGACGGTGCGCGGGCCGGTCGGGGGAGGTCATGCAGGCCGACAGCGGTCCGCCCGGCGCGCGGATCGCGGCGATGGCGTGGGCGAGGAAGTCTCGGTGCCACACGAACAGGCCGGAGAGCCCGGCTTCGGGGTCCTTGTGCTGCTGGTAGGCGAGCCACAGGGCGTGGAGCCAGGCCACGACGTCGTCGTGTTCCTGCCACTGCAGGCACCAAGGTGCCGCGGTGGTGACCTCCGCCCCGTAGACCGGGAGGAAGAAGTCGTCGACCCAGTCTGAGAGGGCGTCGAGTTCGTCTTCCCGTTCCTCCCCGTCCAGTTCAAGGATCGGGCGGGGCTCCGGCGGAGCGGCGGCCGGAGGCCCGCCGAACCCCGGCACGCCGAACGCGGCGAACGGTGATCCGCTCGGCGCCGGCGCGGATGCGAGGTGGTCGAGCTGCTGAGCCTGTTGCGCCGACTGCTCCATGAGCCGCCGCACGCTCGCCTCGATTCCCTCCAACTGCGGATCCGGAATACGAACCAGCTCCAACTCCCCATCGTCAGAGGGCCTTGCGGATTCAGACATTGAAAGTTCAGCCTCCTACGAGACACGGGTTGGGAGAAAGACGAAGGCGTCCTTGCACGGACCGGGCAGTGAAATTGCACGTCCGCTCCGGCGGTGCTCCGCCGGCGGCTCAGCGGTGAGCCGGTTGCCTTGGCCGCAGGAGAGGACGCGGCTCAGGTTGCGAGAACCACGTCGTCCTTGGTGAGGGTGGCGCGGATCGTCTCGGTGAGCCGGTCGGCCGCGATCGCCGCGTAGTGCTCGGTCTTCTCCACGCCGATGAAGTCCCGGCCTTCCAGCAGGGCGGCGACGCCCGTGGAGCCGGAGCCGGCGCAGAAGTCGAGGACCGTGCCGCCTTCGGGACTGACCTTGACCAGCTCGCGCATCACCTCGACCGGCTTCTGCGTGATGTGCTGGCGCTTGGACCCCGAGGGCTGCGAAGCCGAGTACATACCCGGTAGGTAGACCGGGTTCCGGGAGCCGTCGATCGGCCCCTTGGACGCCCAGACGATGAATTCGCAGTTCTGGGTGAACCGGCCCTTCTGGGGCCTGGCCTGCGGCTTGTGCCAGGCCAGCACACCCCGCCACAGCCACCCGGCCGCCTGGATCGCGTCCGTCGTCGTGGGGAGCTGGCGCCAGTCGGTGAACAACAGCGCGGTCCCGCCGGTCTTCGTCAGCCGGTGCGATTCGGTCATGATCTGCGTCAGCCAGAATCCGTAGGAGCGCTGGTCCATGTTCTCGCCGGTGAAGTCGGCAAGGTCGTTCTTGGCATCGGCGGAGGTATACTTCTGCTTCGCGGAGCGGGTGGTGCGCTCCTTCGCGGTCCGGCCGCCGCTGTTGTACGGCGGGTCGGTGATGACGGAGTCGACACAGCCGTCCGGTAGGCCGGAGAGAACGGCCAGAGCGTCGCCCTGGTGCAGGGAAAAAGGCAAAGAGGAACCCCTATTCGGGTGCGGAATCGCGGAGTGAAACACCCCCTCGCGCAAACGTCCTCGCGGGCCGGAACTGGGCATACAGAAGCCCGTGGCCGCAGACCGAGGAGGGCGAGGCGGAGTCAAAAAACTGTAGAGGCGAATCCGCCGACGACCAAGAAGCCCTTATCGATGTACCGGTTTCCGGCACCTCACGCCGAGCTTTTTGGTCAACCGCCGATCCGCACCTACTGTTTTTGAACCGCCCGGCGCACACCGCCGCTGGCTACATCCTCGCCACACCTAGCTCACAGCACGGCCGCGCAGAGCGAGCGGCAACTCCCCCGCACCTGCCCGCCTCCGATCGCCCACCCCGGCTGCCGCGCCCTTCCACCACGCCTCGCGCACGCGACACGCCGGACACCACATCCCGAAGGACTCGTTCATGACGTCTGACCACCCATCCATGCCCGAGCCCGCTGACCGGCGAGCGGTCCGCTCGGGTTGAAGGCACTCGCCGCCGGCATCGGCGTCGTCTTCCTCTCTCCGATCCTGCTCGCCGGCACCGGCATGATGCTCGCCTCCTCCGCCGAAGCCGTACAGAGCAGCAGCTCCTTCAGCAACTGCCTGACCGACATCGACAGCGACAAGGTCGCCGAGCAGGTCACCAAGATTCTCGACGGCTCGTCCGGCAAGGACGTTGCCATTGAGGGCCTGGACCTGCCCGCCGAGCAGGTCCCCAACGCGGCGACGATCGTGGCCGCCGGCCTCTCGCTCGACGTTCCCAAGAAGGGACAGATCATCGCGCTCGCCACTGCGATGCAGGAGAGCCGGCTGCGCAACCTGGGCTACGGGGACCGCGACTCCCTCGGTCTCTTCCAGCAGCGTCCGTCCCAGGGGTGGGGCAGCGCCCAGCAGATCCGCGACCCAACCTACGCGAGCGAGCAGTTTTTCAAGCACTTACTCAAGGTGGACGGCTGGCAGCAGATGACCGTCACCCAGGCCGCCCAAGCCGTGCAGAAGTCTGGCCTGCCGGACGCGTACGCGCAGTGGGAGAACCTGGCCACCGCGCTGCAGGCCGCCGTCGTCAAGACCTTCCCCGGCGCCGGGAATGCCACGGATGACAAGGACGAGAAGCCGTCGACCAGTACGACCGGCTGCGCGCCGGGCCAGGACGGTTCCGGCTTCGGCCGCATCCCCGAAGGGAGCGTCCCCAAGGGCTATTCGATCCCCAAGGACGCCGACGCGAAGGCCCGTAAGGCCATCGAGTGGGCGATGCACCAGCTCGGCACGTTCTACCAGTGGGGCGGATCCTGCACCAACGCGCACGGCCCCGACCCCATGGGCCGCTGCGACTGCTCCAGCCTGATGCAGCAGGCGTACGCCCATGCTGGCATCACGCTCACCCGCACCACATACACGCAGGTCAACGAAGGCAAGGCTGTCTCGCCCGCTCACCTCAAGCCTGGCGACCTGATCTTCAGCCGCGGTACCGCCGCACGGCCTGAGCACGTCGGCATGTACATGGGCGAGGGCCTCGTGATCGAGGCTCCGCGCACCACCAAGCCGGTGCGGATCACCCCGATCAAGGACTGGGACATTCTCGCCGTCCGCCGCGTCCTCTGACGCCGCCCCGCCCGGTGTCAGCCCGGGCGGGCCGGGCTGACGCGGCCACTTCCGTGCCCTTCGCTCGCCTCTCCCTCCGCTTTCACTTTCCGGTTGGGCCTCGCCGGGCCCGCGTATGCAAGGAGCCTTGCGCCACCTATGTCCGTCCCTCTCGCAGACCGCGTCATCCAGCTCGCCTACGACCCAGGAATCACGCCCAAAGGCGGTGGGTTGCCTGGCCTCGCCGTGCTGAAGAACGTGGTCAACAGCATCAACATGTTCGGGATCATCGCCGTTGTCGGCGCCCTCGCCGTCTCGCTCGGCGTATGGGCCTGGGGCCACCACACCGGTGGACACCAGGCCGAGGCCAACGGGAAGAAGGGCGCCGTCGTCGCCGCCGGCGCCGCCCTCGGTCTGGGTGCAGCGAACGGCATCGTGGCCTTCTTCTCCGGCCTGGGATCGCAGGTCCACTGATGCGGAAACGCTTCCCCTCCGCTTCGCTGTCCTCGTACGGCTCGGGCTGGTCGACGAACCAGCGCATCGCGATCGGCGCCACCGTTGTCGCCGTTTTGCTTGCCCTCGCCGGGGTCGTTGCCCTGCTGACCGGCGGTGGCAACGGCCAGCAGACTCCCGATGCCGCGCCACCGGCTCCCACGGGCGGCCCGTCCCACTTCGAGGCTGCTCCCAAGCCTTCCTCCGGGTTCGGGTCGGTGCCCGAGCCGCCGCAGATCGCCGAGCCGGTTGCCTACGCCAAGGCAGCGGCCCAGATGCTCTGGTCCTACGACACCCGCGACACCAGCCGCGACCAGCAACTCGCCGGCATGCGCGCCTGGATGACCACCGAGACCAAGTACGCCGACTGGACCTCGGTCGCAGGCCAGGTCCCCGACCCCGTGCTGTGGTCACGGATGGCCGACCAGGACCAGCACGCCACCGCCCACATCACCGAAGGCCACTACCCCGGCGCGTTCAAACAGGCGCTGGCCGAGGATCCGTCCGCGATCACCGAGGCGTACATCTACGTCGTCACCGTCAACGGCAAGCAGACCCTCAGCTGGAAGAAGGGCGGCGGCGGAGCCGAGGAACGCGCCGTGACCCTGGCCGTCCAGTGCCGCCCGAACCACGACTGCACCCTGGCCGCCATCGCACCGAGCGTCACGCAGTGACCCGCGCCTGAGACACGAAAGGAGGAGTAACTCCTCGTGGGTTTTTGTGATTTCCCCCTGGCGGACAAACTGTGCGCCGTCGGCGACGCGGTGGACTTCGCCTCGGACCCGGGCAAAGCCATCGGTGACTGGATGGCGAAGTCCGCCGGTGAACTGGCAGCCGCCGCAGCCGACCTGGCCGCCGAAGCCGTCACCACCACCACCGAGGTCGATCTGAACGCCGGGTGGTTCCGCGACAACTACGAAATGCTGTTGCCGCTGGGCCTGGTCCTGCTGGTCGCCACCTTCTGTGCACAACTGGTCCGGGCCGCCATCAGACGCGACGGGCAAGCCCTTACCCAAGCATTCACGGGCACCGCGTCCGGAGTCCTGTTCGCCTTCTGCGCCATCGCCCTGACCACAGTCGCCATCGAGGTCGTGGACGCCGTCAGCGACGGCCTGTTCAAAGCCGCACACCTGAACATCGAATCGGCCGTGCGCCGCGTGGTGAAGGTCAGCCAAATCGGGGCGCTGTCCGGTCTCGGCTGGCTCGTCCCGGTCGTCACCGGGCTCGGCGCCGCCATCGGCGCCTTCCTCTACTGGTGCGTGATGATGGTCCGCAAGGTCGGCATCCTCGTCATGGTCACCCTCGCGGTCTTCGCCTCCGCCGGCGGCGGCTGGGAAGTCGCCCGGCGCTGGCGCAAGGGCTGGATCGAAGCCACCGCCACTCTCGTCGTCTCCAAGGTCCTGATGACCGTCATCTTCGTCCTCGGTATCGCCGCCATGGGCAAGACCGAAGCCAATGACGGCATCGCCGCGCTCGCCGACGTCATGTCCGGCATCGTGATCATGGTCCTGGTGCTGTTGTGCCCGTACGCCGTCTTCAAATTCGTGCACTGGGCGGCCGACGGCACCGACGGCGAGTCCATCCACCGTGCCGGTGGCGCCGGGGCCCAGATCGCCAAGGCGCACGCCGAGAAGGCCGCCCGCAAGGCCGCCGCAGCCGCGGCCACCGCCGGCACCGGTGGTGCCGCAGCCGGAGCGGGCGCCGCACCGCAGGGTCCCGATGCCGGCGGAGGCTTCCCCGGCGACGTCGCCGCCAACCCGACCGGCGGTGGCGGTGAAGGCAAGGACGGTGCGCAGGGCGGCGGAACGGGAGGCTCACCCGGCGGTGATGCTGTCAAGTCCGGCCTGGAGAAGGCCGTCCAGCCCGCGCCGACCAGCGTTTCCGACGACACCAGCGGCCAGGTGGGAGGCAGCCCCGGACCCGGCGGATCCGGCGCAAATGCCGCGTCCGGCCAGGGCGGCGGATGGCAGACCACTCCGCCGACAACGACACCGCCTTTGCAGGGCGCACCCCCGTCCTCCGGCTCGCATGACGCCGCGTCGAGCGGCTCGGCTCCGCCGCCTCCGACCGGCCTCTGATCCCCCGCCCGACTTTCGGGGGCGGGACGTGTACACGACCTCCCGCCCCCGAATTCCACCCGCGCCTCCAGGATCCGCCCCCATGTCTGATCTTTCTGTCGCCCCGGTCACGGTGAAGTTTCCTCACCGGAGCCGCCGCGGCATCCTCCTCGGCCTCTCCCTGCCCCAGCTCGTCCTCGTCTCCTGCACACTGGCCCTGCTGCTGATGACGGTGATCTCCACCGGGTTGCTCGGCGCCGTTGCCCTGGCACCGCTGTGGGCGGCATCCGGTGCACTCGTCGCGATCCGCCGGCACGGCCGCTCCCTCATCGACTGGGCACCGATCGTCACCCGGTACGCGCACCGCCGCCACACCGGCCAGACCCTCTGGCTCGCCCAGCCTGTCACCAGGCCCCGGCAGGACGGCCTCCTCCATCTGCCCGGCACCGCCGCTTCCCTCAAAGTCGTCACCCCCGGCGATTCCGCCAACGGAGCCGCAGCCGCCCACGACCCGCACCAGCAGACCCTGACCGCCATCGCCCGCGTCACCAGCCGTGCCTTCGCCCTCCTCGACCCGGCCACCCAGAACCACAACGTGAGCAGCTGGGGGCGCGCGCTGGCAGGTATCGCCCGCACCGGGCACGTCGCCACCGTGCAGGTGCTGGAGCGCACCGTGCCCGACAGCGGTGACACGCTCACCCGCCACTGGACCCAGAACGGGCAGCCCCAGACCCCCGTCGCCGGACAGATCTACTCCGAACTGGTCGCCTCGGCCGGCCCGGCCGCCGCTCCGCACGAGACCTACCTCGCCATCTCCCTAGACCTCAAGGCCGCCCGGCGCCTGATCAACCAGGCCGGCGGAGGGCTGCCCGGGGCGTTCACCGTCATGCAGCAGACCACCGCGTCCATCGCCCAGGCCGCCCGCAACGCCGGCCTGATGGTCACCGGATGGCTGAGCGCGCGGGAGATCGCCGCCGTCATCCGCACCGCCTACGACCCAAAGGCGCTCGCCGCGCTCCAGCAGTGGTCCGAGACCGGCCGCGCTGAGGCCGACCCCGCAGCAGCCGGTCCCGTCGTGCAGTTCGAGGAGTACGACCGCCTCGCCACCGACAGCGCGCGGCACGCGACTTACTGGGTGGAGAACTGGCCGCGCACCGAGATGGGGGCAGGGTTCCTGCACGGGATCATGTTCACGGCCGGCGTGCGCCGCACCCTGTCCCTTGTTTATGTGCCGCAGGGGCTCGAGTCCGCTCTGAGGGACGTCCAGCGCAAAAAGGCCGCGATCATCGCCGACGCCAACGAACGCGCCCGCCGCGGGCAGGTCGACTCCGAAGAGGATTCCGTCGAGTACGCCGACGTCAAGACCCGCGAACGCCAGCTCATCGCCGGGCACGCGGACGTGGCCCTGACCGGCCTGGTCACCGTCACCGCCGAGACCGACGCCCTCCTGGACGCCGCCTGTGCTCAGATCGAGACGCACGCCGTCACCTCCGGAGTCGATCTCCGCAGGCTCAACTACCAGCAGCCGGACGCCTTCGCCCTCTCCGCGCTCCCGCTCGCCCGCACCGCCCTGTGAACCAGCAGTTCCCGTGCACGCCCTGGCCCACTGCACTCCGGATCACCCGCGACGGAACACCCGTCGCCGCCCTGCCGACCGGCAGGAAGGACCACCACCTTTGACCTCTCCCCCGCGCCCCGACGACGCGCACCCCTACCTCCGCGCCGCGAGCGCCGGCATCCGCCACCACGCACGAGCCCTGGCGCCGCCGGACGCAGACCCGCCCCGGCCCGTGGACCGGGTGCACCTCGATGTCCTGCACGCCCACCTCACCGCTCTGCTCCAGCTTCTGGACCTGCTCGCCGACCACACCCGGCCCCCGCACCCGGCCGCCGGACGCCACCTGGCAGCCGCTCACACCAGGCTCTGGCAGGTCACCACCGAAGTCCACGCCGCCTTCCATCTGCTGCCCGGCACGACCGAGGTCACCACCGCGACGAGCGCCTGTCATCCGGAACGGCTCCCCGAGGGCCCGCCCGTGCTGACGATCTGCCAACGCCACTTCGCCGCCGGACGCGTCGTCCGCCGCAAGACCACCCCCACCGACCTCCGCCCGCATGCCACGGCCTGCGTGCGATGAGCACCACCCGCAGAATCGAGGGCCCCCGATGAGCCACCGGCCCGCCCGTCGCGCCCGCCGCGCGTCCGCCAGCCCGCTGTTCACCCCCCACGGCACCGACCGCGCCAGCCGCAAGGCCGCACGCCGCCAGCTCGCCGAGGCCGCCGCCAAAGCCCGTGCCGAAGCCAGCGCCCACCAGAGCGAAAGCACCCTCCCCGAGCAGCAGATGCCCGTCCCGCTCTACCCACCGAGCGGACGCCCCGGTCCCGCCTCCGCCCGCGGGAACCGGCTGAAACTTCCGGCCCACCGCATGACCACCGCCGTCGCGGCCGGCGCCTATCCCTTCCTCGCCGAAGGCGGACTCGGCGCCGAGGGCATCTACATCGGCCGCGACGTCCACGCCGAGGCGTCATTCGTCTTCGACCCGTTCGCTCTGTACGGCAAGGTCGAGGGGTTCACCAACCCGAACCTGCTGCTCGCTGGCGTGATCGGCCAGGGCAAGAGCGCGCTGGCCAAGTCTTTCGCGCTGCGGTCGGTCGCCTTCGGGTACCGCGTCTACGTCCCGTGCGACCCGAAGGGCGAGTGGACGCCGGTGGCCGAAGCCCTCGGCGGCCGGTCCGTCGCCCTCGGGCCCGGATTGCCCGGACGCCTGAACCCCCTGGACGCAGCCCCGCGCCCGGACAGCGTAGCCGAGGCCGACTGGGTCGGCGAGATTCGCAAGCGTCGCCTGCTCCTACTCGGCTCCCTGGCCCGGACCGTACTGGGCCGGGACCTGATGCCCATGGAGCACACCGCCCTGGACGTCGCCCTCGACGCCGTCGTCACCCGCGCCGCCGACACCCACCGCACCCCGCTCCTCGGCGACATCGCCGTCACCCTCAACAACCCGACCGACCTCGATGAGGCCGCCGGGATGATGTCGGGCCAGCTCGGCGAAGCAGCCCGCGACCTGGCCCACGCCATGCGGCGCCTGGTCCACGGCGACCTGGCCGGCATGTTCGACGCCCCCTCCACCGTCGCCTTCGACCCGCACGCGCCGATGCTCACCATCGACCTGTCCCGCCTCGGCGGCTCCGGAGACGACACTGCCCTTGTCCTCGCGATGACTTGCGCTTCCGCATGGATGGAATCCGCGCTCTCCGACCCTGGCGGTGGCCAGCGCTGGATCGTGTATGACGAGGCATGGCGCCTGATGCGGCACGTCGGGCTCCTTCAGCGGATGCAGGCCCAGTGGAAGCTCAGCCGCGCCCTCGGCATCGCCAACCTCATGGTGATCCACCGGCTGTCCGACCTGCTTACCGCAGGCGACGCCGGATCACAGGGCCGCGCCCTGGCCGAGGGGCTCCTGGCGGACTGCTCCACCCGGATCATCTACCGCCAGGAGACCGACCAGCTCCACGCCGCGGCCTACCTGCTCGGCCTGACCTCCGTCGAGATGGACGCCATCGCCCACCTCAACCGAGGGCGCGGCCTGTGGAAGGTCGCCGGCCGATCCTTCATCGTGCAGCACCTCCTGCACAGCCACGAACTGGCGCTCGTCGACACCGACGCCCGGATGCACTGACTAAGAGGACCGTGAACCCCGACTTCCCGCACGACCTGATCCCGCGAGACGACGCGCTGCACCTCATCCAGACACTCCACGCGGTGAAGGACAAACTGCACGACGCCGCCCAGCGGTGGGAGCTGCTCGACGAGAAAGGGCGCGTCCCGGCCGCGCCGTCTTACACCGCGCTGCTCCAGCATGCCACCGACGCCCAGGACCTTTCCCGCAGAGTCCTTCGGCTGGCCGCTGACTTCGCCGAGAGCCCCCACCACACAACCCAGACCGGCCGGACCGTCCTGAAGCACCTCGCGTTGGCGGCGACCATCTCCAGCCACGCAGCCCCGCACTTTGCCGAGACCGCAGAGAACGCCCTGGCCCGGCATCGGACCGCCAACCCCACAGACCGGCACTACCTCACGAATCGCATGGTCATCGACCACGCTTCAGCGCGCGCTTTTCTGCGGAATGCCTCGGAATCCCTTCGCGACGCAGTCAGGGAACTCGACGACCACCTCGGCGTCCAGCGCTTCTTCGCGCCGCCGACCCGCCGGGAGGGACCGCCGGAGCCTCCGCCGTCCCAGCCTGGCGGTCTCCGCCGCTGACCGCGCCGGAGCCGTGAAATGTGCGCGCAACAGATATCCGTGCAAGCGCAGTTCGACCGCAACAACTGCTGCCCGCACCAGCCCGAAGGACGCCTGCATCATCCCCCGCCACCCTGACTTCGATCTCTACGACAACGTCGGCCGCGACGCCGACCAGATCCGTTCCGCCCAGTACCACCTCGCCACCCGCGGCGACCTGAAGCGGTGGGCACGACGCGACGCGCAGACCTTCCGCGCCGCACATCCACTTCCGGACCAGCCCTGGCCGACGCCCGACCTCACCCCCTACCTGGACGCTCTCACCACAGCTCAGACTCCGGCAGAGACCGAAGCAGTCACCGATCACTTCCTGGACGCCGTCGAACCTGCACTGCGCGCCGTGAGCGACTACCTCGTCGCTGCCGCCCGGTGGCGGCGGGAAAACCACGGTGCGGCCAAGGGATCTCCCTCCAACCTGCTGATGACGGCGGCCAGCCGGGCGCTGTCGGTACTGGCCCTCGCCGACGAGGCCGGCTTGAGCAGGCTGCGCGCCGCCTACGACCCGGCTTCAGCCCCCGCGACACCGACCGGCGGCCAGCCTGGGGCCAGCGCAGGCGTCCCGCCCGTTCCTCCGTCCCCCGGTACCTCACCCCGCCGATAGCTCTCTTGCTGCAATTCCAGTTCCGCCCGACTCTCGCCACGCGATCCCCAGGGACCACCACTGTTGATCGACACGGCACCGCCACCGCCTGCACACGAAGCCATCTTGAAACGTCCGCCTCACACCAACGCCACCGAATGGGCCGAATACCAACAACGCCGAGCCGAAGTCGACTGCCTCGTGGCACAGGATGCCCAGATGGAAAACGACCTGATCACCGCCCACGCCGAGTACGTACTCGGCTTCAGCCAGGAGTCGGAGCCGGGAGTCACCCCCGCTGGACAGACTTCTCCACCCCACCGATCGCCCGCCTCCTCCCGCAGGGGGAATTATGGCCGCTGACGAAGCAAGCACCCCAGACTCCCACCGCGTCACCTCGCCCGCACCGCTCCCCGACCACCGCGACGTGGACACCCCGTGGTGGCAGGAGCTGTGGCGTCGCCACGCGCACATCACCACGCCGCTGCGGGCGCGCGGCCTGCAGTGCGACATCGAGTTCGGCCTCAGCGCCTACATCGTGCGCGTCTCGCTCCCCGACGAGAGTTACCTGATCATCGGTCCGCCGCAGGAGCCGCCCTCCGAGCGCCCGCCCGGAGACCCCGAGGGCTGGATCGCGACGCGCGAGCACCCCGACGACCCGTCGCTGTCCGAGGTCCTCTACGACTCGGCTCCCTCCGACGACCCCGGTGCTCCCCAACGCCCCGAAGCCCGCCACGGCGGCAGCACCCAGCCCCTGATCGAGACGATCAACCACCGCCTGACCCAGCTCGGACTGCTGCCGCACCCCGTCTTGCCCGGCGAAAGCCCTCACGTGCACTCAGCCCAGCCGACGCCCCCGCCCCAGGTCCGTGACGTCCCCGGCACACCCGACAACGCTCCCATCTACGTCTACGGCGACGCGCTGCGCGCTCTGACCGACCGGCTCAATGGAGCCGAGTCGCATGCGGATGCCGCTGCCCTGCTGCACCAGATCCTGGAGCCCACCGACGGCCTGCTGGCGCAAATCGGCGAGTTCTTTGAAGCAGCCGGAGAGAAGGCCAAGGAAGCGGAAGAGGACGACGGCTTCGACCTGTCCTACGACCTCGCCGACGCCGCCGCCGAGATCCGCAACCTCGCAGAGGTCCTGCACGTGGCCGAGGACCGGATGCGGGCCCTCACCCCGCTCGCGTCGGCGCCGCGACTGCCCTCCAGGCCAGCCCGTACACCGTCCCTTCCCCCGCGAGTGCTCCCGCCGGCGCAGCCGCGGAACGCGCGCTGACCCGGACCATCGCTTCCCTCCAGGAACACATGACCTCACCCCGCACCGACCTGGCCGCCTTCGCCGCCGGCCTTGCCGCGCGCCTGACCGGCACCTGGACCAGCGAGTACCAGTGCCACGCGCAGTACGCGGACCAGTTCCCCCGTACCGAGCAGCTCTGGGACACCGGTCACGTCGACTATGTCGTCAGCCAGTACGTCCTCACCCACGACGCCGTGCTCCACGGGCCGGCCGACCAGAGGCTGTACGTAGCTGACCGCCCCCGCTATCTGCACCAGTTCCTCGTCGCCCCGCTCACACCCGACAGCACGCACATCAAGCCCCACCACTTCGCCGGAGTCGAGGAACCCAACGGCATCGCCGTTCCCAAGGACCCCGCACGCGCGGCAGCACGAGTCGCCCGGCGACTGCTGCCCCGCTACGTAGAAGCCCTCCAAGCCGTCCTCAACAACGCGGCGTACCAGGCCCAGCCACCGCACCGGCCCCAACCGCCACAGGTCGACCAGATCCTCACGCTGACCCTCTACAGCGACGGCGCCCTCGGCGCACCGGACGAGAACGTGCCGGTGGATGCCCGCATGACCTTGTACGCCTTCGGCTTCCAGTACGACCCGCACCAAGCAGCGTTCCTCCTACCCGCCGCCTATGGGGAAACCGGTCGCGCCCTTCGCGTCCACGCGGTGGTCCAGCAGCTCACAGCCAAGGGCATCGGCGTCAACCTGCGCCAGTCGGCGCCCACCACCAGAGCCGCCCTTCCAGCAGCCGCGAAGACCATGTCCCCGCTCCACCGTAAACACTGACCCGACCTCCCCAGATCTTGGAGTCTTCATCCGAATCACCCGCCGCACTCTGCAGCTGCTTGTAGGCGCCGCCTGCGTCACCCTGCTCCTTACCGGCTGTGCCACCGGCAACGATGCTGCCGTCGCCAAGCAGACGGCCAGCGTCAGCAGCACGCCGAAGCTGGCTCCTGCGCTCAGCACCGACCAGGCCCGCGCCGTCATCACCCACTACTCGAAGATCAACAACGAGGCCAACGCCGACCGCAACCGCGTCCTCCTCGACACCGTCGAGGACGGCCCGCTGTACGCAATGTCCGTCTCGGACTACACCGAGACCGAAGGGCTCCCCGCGGCGGACCGCGCGCCGTACAAGCCCTGGTCCTACGACCTCGCCAGCGCCAAGCTGTACATCCCCCGCCTAGCCGACGGACAAGATGGCTGGTTCGCCGCCGCCCTCTCCAGCGAGAAGGGCAAGGCCCCCTCCCGGCTGGCCGTGTTCGCCGAACAGCCCCAGCACAAGCGCTGGGAGATGGTGTCCGTAGTCGACCTCGACAGCCACAGGCTGCCCAACATCGCCCTTGACCGCGAGGGATACGCGATGGCCGTCGCCGCCAACGACCACAAGCACCTGGCCGCCGACCTTCTGCGTACTGCCGTGCTAGACAACTTCGCCACCGGAGGCACGAACACCGGAAGCAAGGTCTTCACGCCGACCGCGGCCAGCAAGCGGCAGGTCAAGGTCCACAGCGATGCCGCAACACGCTTCGGTGACAAGGGAACCAGCGTCTTCGAAGAAGCTGACAACCGCTTCACGGACGCCTACGCCCTCAAGACGGAAGACAGCGGCGCGCTGGTTCTCTTCTCCCACACGCACACCCAGACCGACGCCGTCGCACACTCCGGCCTGCAGATCAACCCTGGCAAGGAAGACCGAGCCTGGCTCCACGACGCGCCCCGCATGTCCATCTTGCACACCTTCGTGTGCAACGACGCCGCCACCGTCCCCGCGAAGGCCGAGCCCTCCCGTCTGATCGGCTACACCTGCGCCCGCACCGACGCCTCCGGCCCTCCGGTCCCCTCCTAGTCACACCGCGCGTAGCCGCACCCGCCCGCCACTTCGACGGCCACCGAGGACATCCCCCGCCCCCTGCTCGCTCCGGAGAACTCCCTGTCCACACACTCCTTCATCGCCCGCCCCACCGCCGGCACGGGGTACAGCGGCATACACGTCCAGCTCGACGGCGTGCCCAGCAACCACCTCCCGCTCCTCCTGCTCGGTGGCGAGGACCTGGTCCGTGGCTGAGGCGCAGATCGTCCTGTCGCACAGCCGGGAGTCGGGGATCGTCGCCATCGCCTCGGGCGAGCAGTATCCGTGGGCGCACACCGCCCTCGCGGAGAGTGGCTTCCAGCGGGACGACGACGGGGTCTGGCACCTACCGGCGGACGGTACCCAGACCACCGTGGTCGATCTGGTCACGTGCGCGAAGCGGCACCGCGCCAGCGTGCACACGAGCAGCCGCCGGTTTATCGGCGACGCTGCCCGTGACCTAGCGCGCCTGCTGCCCGGCCAGTGGCGCGCCTCGGTCGAGATCTATGCGCACCCGGCCTGGCAGGAGGATCTGGTCCCGTGGATCTGGGACAGCGGCGACCTCGGCCGCGCCGTCCAGAGCGAACGGATCCCCTACGCCGCGGTCCTCACCGACGTGGCGCAGGGCACGATGCTGTTGGTCGTCGAGCGGCCCGGCAGTCATCTCGGCTACCTGGTGGGCGCATTTTCGCCGGAAGGGCTCGAAGAGGGTTACGGCGATCCCCACGCTCCGCGCAGCATCGTCCTGCCGCCGTTTCCCGGGCGGGCTGCCCAGGCCCTCACCGCCCGGTATCTTCCCGCCTACGAGCAGGCCGTCCATGCCCGCCAGACGGCGGCCATCGCCGGTGTGCTGGGGGACATCCGCTCGGAGCACGACACCTGGCAGGCCACGAGCGCCTCCGGCAGCTACATCGACGCCACCCCGCTGAGCGCCGGCGCCCTCGGCGCCTCATCGGAGCTGTTCCTCGACCACGCCTGGCGCCGTTTCCTGACCGTCGTCGACCACGCCCCGACGCTGCTCGACCGGTGCCGGCCCGCGAACAGCCCGTGGCCCGACGACGCCTCAGCCCTCTCCCGTCTGGCCGACGCCGTGAGCGATGCCCAAGCCCTGCTCGACGAGATCGTCCACGGTGATGCCGTACCGGAGCAGGAGCGCCGAGCACGCGCGTGGCCGGCGATCGAGACGTGGCTCACCGACGGCGACGCGTTCTTGCGCCAAGCCCGCCTGAGCGCACCCCACCGCCGCCCGGCCCTCCCCGTCACAGCCCCAGCCCGCCCCCTCGCTGCGGCCCGGCCGGCGCACCGTAACCGCTGACCGTTCTACCCGACAACGTCTGGAGACTTCCGCCCCTTTGCAACCCGGCACCCACTTCTCCTTCGGCGACCACGAGGAACACGGCTTCGTCGCCTCCTTCACCTCTTTGATTCCCCAGCACCTCGCCCACTGGTTCCTGGAGCGCGAGCAGTTCGAGCCCGTCCCCGATGAACCGGGCCTGTACCGCCTCAGCGAGCCCGAGCGTGATGGTCCCCGACGCACCGGCCAGGCCGACCACGACCTGCGCTGTCGGGGCTACATCGTGCAGGCCGACATCCGCCTCGATCCGGCCCTCTCCACCGGCCCTCGGCGCCCTGTCCGCTCCAACGAACTGCAGGAGCGCTGCAGCCAGCCCGCCCAAGCCGCCGCCGGCCGAACGACGCAGCGCTTCACGCCACCCACCACTTCCCCTCCGTCGGCCCGGCCGATCCCGCCAAAGCCCACCTACGCTCCCACCGTCCACCTCACAGTCGCGGCCGGCGGGCGGTCCCGATGACCCACACGAACAGTCCGGCCCCCGACAGCCCCTTGCCGACAGCATCCGCACTGGCCAGCAAGGCACGCGACTTCCGGCTGCGGATGGCCGTCATCGACTGCGAGACCGATGCCGCCCTCGACAGGACACGCGACCGCCACGGCCGCACCATTCACGCAGACGCCGCCGCAGCCGCACAAGCCCACCGTGACCAGGCGGCGTTGGAGGCGTACGCCACCCACCTCGCCCCGCACGCCGAGGCTCTCCTCGATGCCGCCCGACTCGCGCTCGACGATTTGCCGCCCGCCTGGCACCTGACCGGGTGGCGGGCCGTCCTGGACGGCCTGGCATCCTCCGCCGCCGAGATCCGCCGGGCCCTCGGCCGGCCGACCGCGCCCGGGTCTCCAGCAGAACGTGCTCAGCACGCGGCCCTGTGGCCGCACCTCACTGCCTGGGCGGACCACAGCCCGATCGCCAGCAACCTCGCCGACCAGCGCGACGGCCGACACCACCAGGCTCCGCTGACCGACGAGGAACAGCAACAGTGGACCGACAGGGCCCGGGCCGCACAGATACGTGGTGCGCTGGAGCTGACCGAGTCGTGGTATGCCGCCGACGGACAGCCGATCACCCTCGCTAACCTGGTCGAGGACGACGACTCCACCGTGGTCGCGCTGCGCGGCGACCCGGGCGTACCGGGCTGGCAGGTGATCGGGCACTTCGCCCACGAGTACGAGGCGTGCAAGGCCCTGCCCGCTCCCGTCCCGCCCGGCGTGCTGCGCTCGGACATCTCCCGGTTCAACCGTCCGGCTCCGGCCCCGGAGCTGTCCCTGCAGGACCTCATCCGCGACGTCGTCGAAGGCGACAGTGCCGGTGACGCCTCGAACGCTCTCCTGGGAGCTGTCCAGCGCGGCTACGCCGCCGGCCCGATGGTCCGCCTGCAGGAACTTCTGGAGACGAGCGGCCAGTTCGCCAGCGCCCTGGAGACCGTGCAGGGCCGCCAGATCGCCGCCCGCCTCTCAGCGCTGGGCCGGCAGATCGAGTTCCTCACCCGCGAAGTCGAAGAGGCAGCCGAGGACCTCGGTGCGACCGTCGCCGTCCTGCCTCCGCACCGCACCCCCGTGCTGCGCGCCCGCCCTCGCCCGGCCGTGGACACCACACCGCCGGCGCCGCCGCCCTGCGCCAGCAAGACCGCCCGCCACCGTTAGGAGATCCGCTTTGCCCGCAGGAGCAGCAGAGCCGTTCATGCCGATCCGGCACACCATCACCGGCGAGATCACCACCACCGGCTACAACGCCGCCGCCCGGCGGATCCTGCTCCAGGACGGCTTCGAAGAAACGCCCGGCTGCGCCTGCCGAGCGACGGAACCCGGTACGGAGCAGGCGTACGGGGCTGCCCGGCAACCAGCCAGCTGCTCGTCGCCGGCCGTCCCGTGCCCCTGGACCGAGCCCTCGGCCGGCCGGTGAGCGCCGACGGTACGCCCCGGCAGGCCCGCTCGCCGATGTCGGCACAGCCCGTGATCCCCTCCGAGAGCGGCCGACCTCTTT
>NZ_FMCI01000107.1 GCF_900091845.1 Streptomyces sp. SolWspMP-5a-2 | reverse complement strand
CGGCGTCCCCTGGCTGTATCTCGCCCCTGCCCTGGCCGTCCTCGGCGGCCTGCTCGTCTACCCCGTCTACCAACTCGGCCTGATCTCCCTCTTCACCTACACCCAGGCCCAGGTCAGCGGCGGACGACCGGCCACCTTCGAGGGGTTCGGCAACTACTCCCGCCTCCTCGCCGACGAGCAGTTCTGGCAGGTGCTCGGCGCCACCGTCGTCTTCGCCGCCGCCTGCGTCCTGTCGACCCTCGCCGTCGGCTGCGCCCTCGCCGTGCTGCTCACCCGGGTGCGCGCGGTGCCCCGGCTGGCCCTGATGCTGGCCGCGCTCGGCGCCTGGGCGACCCCCGCCGTCACCGGCTCCACCGTCTGGCTGTTCCTCTTCGACCCCGACTTCGGCCCGGTCAACCGGGTTCTCGGGCTCGGCGACCACTCCTGGACCTACGGCCGCTACAGCGCCTTCCTGCTGGTCCTGCTCGAAGTCGTCTGGTGCTCCTTCCCGTTCGTGATGGTCACCGTCTACGCCGGGATCCGCTCGGTGCCCGCCGAGGTGCTGGAGGCCGCCTCCCTGGACGGCGCCTCGCAGTGGCGGATCTGGCGCTCGGTGCTGGCGCCGATGCTGCGGCCCATCCTCACCGTCGTCACCATCCAGTCGGTGATCTGGGACTTCAAGGTCTTCACCCAGATCTACGTCATGACGGGCGGCGGCGGCATCGCGGGACAGAACCTCGTCCTGAACGTGTACGCCTACCAACAGGCCTTCGCCTCCTCGCAGTACAGCCTCGGCTCGGCGATCGGCGTCGTGATGCTGCTGATCCTGCTCGCCGTGACCCTCGTCTACCTGCGGCTGCTGCGCCGGCAGGGGGAGGAACTGTGAACGCTCCGCACCCGCTCGTCCGCCGCCCCTGGCGGCTCGCGGCCGAGGCGTCGGCGCTGCTGATCGCCGTCGTCGTCGCCTTCCCGCTCTACTGGATGGTCCTCGGCGCCTTCAAACCGGCCGACGAGATCGAGTCGAGCCACCCGCGCCCGTGGACGGCGTCGCCCTCGCTCGACTCCTTCCGGCGCGTCTTCGAACAGCAGGAATTCGGCCGGTACTTCCTCAACAGCGTGATCGTCGCGGGCAGTGTGGTGATCGCCTCCGCGCTCATCGCGTTCCTCGCCGCGACCGCCGTCACCCGATTCCGTTTCCGCTTCAGGACCACCCTCCTCATCATGTTCCTGATCGCCCAGATGGTGCCCGTCGAGGCCCTCACCATCCCGCTGTTCTTCCTCATGCGGGACCTGGGCCAGCTGAACACCCTGGGCGCCCTGATCCTGCCCCACCTCGCCTTCTCGCTGCCGTTCGCGATCTGGATGCTGCGCGGATTCGTCAAGGCCGTCCCGGAAGCGCTGGAGGAGGCCGCCTACATCGACGGCGCGAGCCGCGCGCGCTTTCTCTGGCAGATCCTTTTCCCGCTCGTCCTGCCCGGCCTGGTGGCGACGAGCGTGTTCTCCTTCATCTCGGCCTGGAACGACTTCCTGTTCGCGAAGTCCTTCATCATCAGCGACACCTCGCAATCGACGCTGCCCATGGCCCTCCTGGTCTTCTTCAAGCCGGACGAGCCGGACTGGGGCGGCGTGATGGCCGCCTCCACCGTGATGACGATCCCCGTCCTGGTCTTCTTCGTACTCGTACAGCGACGCCTGGTCTCGGGACTGGGCGGAGCGGTCAAGGACTGACGTGACCCCACCGACCCCCGACCTGATCCCCGCGCCCCGCAGCGTCGGGACCCCGTCCCCCGACGGCCCCCTCCTGGACGCCGGCACCGTCCTGTGGGCCGGACCCGGCACCGGCACCACCGAACGCGCGCTGCGCGCCACCCTGGGCGCCGCCTTCGGGCTCGCCCTGCCCCCCGGGCCCGCCGACACCCCCGGAGCCGTCCGGCTGCTGGTGGACGACACCCTCCCGCCGGAGGGGTACCGGCTGACCACGCGCGCCGCGGACGGCGTCGAGATCCGCGGCGGCGACCCGGCCGGGGTCTTCTGGGGCGCCCAGACCCTCCGTCAGCTCCTGGGCCCGCACGCCTTCCGCCGGGCCCCCGTCGCCCCCGGCGGGCCGCCGCGGCTGCCGGAACTGACCGTCGAGGACGCGCCACGCTTCCGCTGGCGCGGCGTCATGCTCGACGTGGCCCGGCACTTCATGCCCAAGGACGGCGTCCTGCGCCACCTCGACCTGATGGCCGCCCACAAACTCAACGTCTTCCACTTCCACCTGACGGACGACCAGGGATGGCGCGTCGAGATCGAACGATGGCCGAAGCTGACCGCGACCGGATCCTGGCGGGCCCGGACCAAATTCGGCCACCGCGCCTCACCGCTCTGGGAGGAGAAGCCGCACGGCGGTTTCTACACCCAGGACGACATCCGCGAGATCGTCGCCTACGCGGCCGAACGGCATATCACCGTCGTCCCGGAAATCGATGTGCCAGGACACTCGCAGGCCGCCATCTCCGCGTACCCGGAACTCGGCAACACGGATGTCATCGACACCGCCTCCCTCTCGGTCTGGGACAGTTGGGGGGTATCTCCGAACGTACTCGCCCCCACTGACAACACCCTCCGTTTCTACGAAGGCGTCTTCGAGGAACTGCTCGGCCTGTTCCCCTCGGAGTTCGTGCACATCGGCGGCGACGAATGCCCCAAGGACCAGTGGCGGCGCTCACCGGCCGCGCAGGCGCGCATCACGGAACTCGGCCTCGGCGACGAGGACGGCCTCCAGTCCTGGTTCGTCCGCCACTTCGACACCTGGCTCGCCGACCGCGGACGCCGTCTCATCGGCTGGGACGAGATCCTGGAGGGCGGCCTCGCCCCCGGCGCCACCGTCTCCTCCTGGCGCGGCTACGCGGGCGGCATCGCCGCGGCACGCTCGGGACACGACGTCGTCATGTGTCCGGAACAGCACGTCTACCTGGACCACCGGCAGGACGGCGGCGCCGACGAACCGGTGCCCATCGGGTACGTGCGCACCCTGGAGGACGTCTACCGTTTCGAGCCCGTTCCCCCGCAGTTGACGCCCGAGGAGGCCCGGCACGTCCTCGGCACCCAGGCCAACCTGTGGACCGAGGTGATGGAGAACCCCGCGCGCGTGGACTACCAGGCGTTCCCCCGCCTCGTCGCCCTCGCCGAGGTCGCCTGGAGCGCCCTGCCCGCCCCGGCGGAACGGGACTTCGACGGCTTCGAGCGGCGGATGACCGCGCACTACCGGCGACTTGACGCCCTGGGGGTCGGATACCGGCCGCCCACCGGACCCGCCCCCTGGCAGCGGCGGCCCGGGGTGCTCGGCCGCCCCATCGAGGGCGCCCCGCCGAACAGGTAGCCGAACCGGCCGTGTCGGCGGCGCGAACCGGACACGTCCGCGAGGCGGACCTGACCTGTCCGCGCCGCGGACCGCCGGCGGCCGGGGCGTGAACCGGCCGCGTCCGGGGCCCGACCCGCCCCCGCCGCGCCCGAACCCGCCGTCCCGAGGGGAGAAACACCCGCAAGCATCACCGAAGAGTGGCAATGCGCGCCCAGCGGCGATGCCGTGCGAAACCGGACCATCTCCCTGGTGAGGCGGGCGAATGCCGCCTAGCGGACCCCTGTCCTCGTGCCCTGCGAAGATGTGCCAGAGTTGCCACGTCCGCCCTGTCAGCACGTACCGTACGGCAGCACAGGTGGGACCAGGTGGGGCAGCGGAAGGGGTAGCCGGTTTGACCACGCACGCACCGCAGGCGGCGCAGTCCGTCACGCTGCCCACGACACTGGACGAGGCGGTGGCGGCCCTCGCCGCCGTGCCCACCGCCGTGCCCGTCGCGGGCGGCACCGACCTGATGGCCGCCGTCAACTCCGGGCAGCTCAGGCCCGCCGCGCTGGTCGGCCTCGGCCGGATCAGCGAGATCCGCGGCTGGCAGTACCAGGACGGCCACGCGCTCCTCGGCGCCGGACTCACGCACGCGCGCATGGGCCGCCCCGACTTCGCCGCGCTGATCCCCGCGCTCGCCGCCGCCGCCCGCGCCGCCGGACCGCCGCAGATCCGCAACGCGGGCACCCTGGGCGGCAACATCGCCTCCGCCGCCCCCACCGGGGACGCGCTGCCGGTGCTGGCCGCCCTGGAGGCGACGCTGATCATCGCCGGACGCGAGGGCGCCCGCCGCGAGATCCCCGTCTCCCACCTGCTCGCCGGTGTCGACATGCTGCGCGGCGGCGAACTCATCGGCTTCGTGCGGGTGCCGCTGCTGCACGCGCCGCAGGTCTTCCTCAAGGCCACCGGCAGGACCGGCCCCGGCCGCGCCGCCGCCTCCGTCGCCCTCGTCCTCGACCCCGCCAGGCGCGGCGTGCGGTGCGCCGTCGGCGCCATCGCGCCGATGCCGCTGCGGCCCCTGGACGCCGAGCACTGGGTCGCCCGGCTCATCGACTGGGACAACAGCCGCACGATCGTGCCGGAGGCGCTCACCGCGTTCGGCGAGTACGTCGCCGCCGCCTGCATCCCCGACCCGGCGCCCGAGCCCGACGGCTCCGTCGCACCGCTCCCGCCGGCCGTACTGCACCTGCGGCGGACCGTCGCCGCACTGGCCCGACGAGCACTCGGGAGGGCTCTGTCGTGACCGACGACCAGCACGGAGAAGGCGCGCCCCGCAGCGGGGGCCGCTGGGACCCGCTGCCCCAGGGCGACTACGACGACGGCGCCACCGCCTTCGTGAAACTCCCCGAGGGCGGCATCGACGCCCTCCTGGCGTCCGCCGACAGCCCGCTCGCCGCGCCCGGCCACGGGTACGTGCCGCCGCGCATCACGGCCGCGCCCGACCAGACGGCGGGGGAGTGGGGCACGCCCGACGGCGGCGGCCAGTGGCCCGACCCGAACGCGGCGCCCCACGAGGGCGGTGACGACCGGTTCGCCTACCGGCCGGGCGCCGCCCAGCAGTGGACCTACGACGGCCACCAGGTGCCCGAGGCGCACGAGCCCTACGAGCCGTACGCACCGTACGAGCAGCACCGGCAGGACGCGGCCCAGGACGCGGCCGGGCAGTGGTCGATCCCGCTCGCCGGGGGCGACCTCCCGGACGAGTCGGGCGAGTTCACGACGTCGTCCCTGGTCCAGCAGTGGGGCGGCACCCCGCCCGCGACCCTCCCGGGCGGCGCCGCCGCGCCCTGGGCGAACGCGCCCGCCGACCCCGCGGGACCGACGGGGCCCGAGGGCCCCGCCGATCCCGGGGCGGCACAGGGACCCCCGGGGCAGCCCTGGGGACAGGAGCAGGGCCTCCCGGGCAGCGGCCCTGAGTACCCCGGCCAGGCGTACGGGACCCCGGCCCACGGCACCCCCGCGCACGGCACCCCGCGCACGG
>NZ_FMCI01000106.1 GCF_900091845.1 Streptomyces sp. SolWspMP-5a-2 | reverse complement strand
CCGGCGGCGCACCCGCGCCGCCCGCCGCACGGACCCGCCCGCGCCGCCCCGCCGCGCGCCGGCCGGCTGTGGCGGAGCGTCACCCCCTGGCTCTTCCTCCTCGCCCCGCTGGCGCTGCTGGCCGTGTTCACCTACGCGCCGATCGTCAACATGCTCGCCTACAGCCTCACCGACTGGGACGGCGTCAGCCCCGGGCTGCACTACACCGGCGTCGCCAATTACACCGAACTCCTCACCCGGCCCGAGCTGTTCGAGGTGTTCTTCGTCAGCGGCTACTACCTGGCCGCGTCCGCGGTGCAGATCGCCGTCGGCCTGTACTTCGCGACGGTCCTGAGCTTCGACGTCCGCTTCCGGGCCTTCTTCAAGGGCGTGCTGTTCTTCCCGTACCTGATCAACGGGGTGGCGATCGGCTTCGTCTTCCTCTACTTCTTCCAGGACGGCGGCACCCTCGACTCCGTCCTCGCGCTCCTCGGCCGCCACCCCGACCACGCCTGGCTGGGCACCCCGGTCTCCGCGAACGTCTCCCTCGCGGGCGTCTCCGTGTGGCGCTACACGGGCCTCAGCTTCGTGCTGTTCCTGGGCGCCATCCAGTCGATCCCGGGCGAGCTGTACGAGGCCGCCGCACTGGACGGGGCCAACCGCTGGCAGCAGTTCCGGCACATCATCGCCCCCGGCATCAGACCGGTGCTGACCCTCTCGGTGATCCTCTCCGTCTCCGGCTCGCTCTCCGCCTTCGACATCCCGTACATCATGACCGGCGGGGCGACCGGCACCGAGACCTTCGTGATCCAGACCGTGAAGCTGGCCTTCCAGTTCAACAAGACGGGCCTGGCCTCCGCCTGCGCCGTGGTGCTGCTGCTGATCGTCCTGGCGGTGACCTGGCTCCAGCGGCTCCTGGTCCCCGACGACAGGGTGGACCTCGTATGACCCGCAGAACGGCCGTCCGCGCCCTCGTCCACCTGTCCCTGGCGGGCGCGGCCCTGGTGGTCCTGCTGCCGCTGGGCGTCGTCCTCCTGACGTCCCTGAAGACCCCGCGGGAGATGGCGCGCGACAGCGGCGCGCTGACCCTGCCCGACCATCCGTTCAACCTCGACAACTACGTGACGGCCTTCCGGGACGGCCACATGCTGCTGTCCTTCGCGAACACCGCCTTCATCCTGGTCCTCGCGGTCGGAGGCACGGTCCTGATCGGCTCGATGACGGCGTACGCGATCGACCGCTTCCGGTTCCGCCTGCGGAAGGCCGTGGTCGCCCTCTTCCTGCTGGCCGCGCTGGTCCCCGGGGTCACCACCCAGGTGGCGACGTTCCAGATCGTCGACAGCTTCGGCATGTTCGACACCCGCTGGGCGCCCATCGCGCTCTACACGGGCACGGACATCGTCTCGATCTACATCTTCCTGCAGTTCGTCCGGTCCGTCCCGACGTCCCTGGACGAGGCCGCCCGCCTCGACGGGGCGAACGCCTTCACCATCTACCGCCGGATCGTCTTCCCGCTGCTGCGGCCCGCGGTGGCGACCGTGGTGATCGTGAAGGGGATCGCCGTCTACAACGACTTCTACATCCCGTTCCTGTACATGCCGTCCGAGGACCTTGGCGTGATCTCGACGTCCCTGTTCCGGTTCAGGGGTCCGTTCGGCGCCCACTGGGAGACGATCTCGGCGGGAGCGATCCTGGTCATCCTGCCGACCCTGATCGTCTTCCTGTCCCTCCAGCGGTTCGTCTACAACGGCTTCACGAAGGGGGCGACCCGCTAGCGGGCACGGGACGACCGGCCCGCACCCGCCCGGCCGTCAGGCCGCCCGCGCGGCCAGCGCCTCCACCAGGACCGGCGTCACCAGCTCCACCTGCCAGGGCCGGGCGCCGTACCCGGACAGGGCGGCGGCGACCGCCTCCGCGTCCGCCGCCCGCGGCGGCTCCCAGCACACCCGCCGCACGGTGTCCGGGGTGATCAGGTTCTCCTGCGGCAGGTTGTACCGCTCGGCCAGCGCGGACACCCCGGCCCGCGCGGCGGACAGCCGCGCGGCCGCGGCCGGATCCTTGTCGGCCCACGCGCGCGGCGGCGGCGGTCCGGTCACCGGCTGGCCCGGTTGGGGCAGCGCGCTGTCGGGCAGCGCCTTCGCGCGGTCCACCGCGGCCTGCCACTGTTCGAGCTGGCGCCGTCCCATCCGGTGCCCGAACCCGTTCAGCGCGGAGAGCGCGTGGACGTTCGCGGGCAGCCCGAGAGCGGCCTCCACGATGGCCCCGTCCCCGAGCACCTTGCCCGGCGACACGTCGCGCCGCTGCGCGATCCGGTCCCGGGTCTCCCACAGCTCGCGCACCACGGCGAGCTGCCGCCTGCGCCGCACCTTGTGCATGCCGGACGTGCGCCGCCAGGGGTCCTTGCGCGGTTCGGCGGGCGGCGCCGACGCGATCGCGTCGAACTCCTGCCGGGCCCACTCCAGCTTCCCCTGCCGGTCCAGCTCCTTCTCCAGCGCGTCGCGCAGGTCGACGAGCAGTTCCACGTCGAGCGCCGCGTACCGCAGCCACGGCTCGGGCAGCGGGCGGGTCGACCAGTCGACGGCGGAGTGGCCCTTCTCCAGGACGAAGCCGAGGACGCTCTCGACCATCGCGCCGAGGCCGACCCGCGGGAACCCGGCGAGCCGTCCGGCCAGCTCGGTGTCGAACAGCCGGGTGGGCACCATGCCTATCTCGCGCAGGCACGGCAGGTCCTGGGTGGCGGCGTGCAGCACCCACTCGACGCCCTCCAGCGCCTCGCCGAGCCCGGAGAGGTCGGGGCAGCCGACGGGGTCGATCAGGGCGGTCCCGGCCCCGGCGCGGCGCAGCTGCACCAGGTAGGCGCGCTGCCCGTACCGGTAGCCGGAGGCGCGCTCGGCGTCCACGGCGACGGGGCCCGTCCCGGCGGCGAAGGCGGCGATCACCTCGGCGAGGGCGTCCGCGTCGGCGACCACCGGCGGAATGCCCTCGCGGGGTTCGAGCAGGGGTGTGGGCTCCGGTCCCGACCCTGGATCCGGGGTACCCGAATCAGAGGATCCGCCGTCCGGAGGTGCGCCTCCGGCGGTTCGCAGTGAGCTGTCTGCTGCGGTCTCTTGGGCGTCGGTCACCTGTCAAGACTATCTGTGTATGGAGAGCGCCCGTCGACGTAACGTTCCGTCGACGGGCGCCAGGGGGTCGCAAACCAGTCAGCCCGGTGAAACATCCGGTTCACGGGGTGGGGGGAGGGGACGGCGGGGTCGGGTGCGGGCTCCGTTCACCTCCGTGAACGGAGGTTCGTCAGTGGATGATGCCGGTGCGCAGCGCCACCGCGACCATGCCGGCGCGGTCGCCCGTGCCGAGCTTGCGCGCGATGCGGGCCAGGTGGCTCTTGACGGTCAGCGCGGACAGGCCCATCGAGACGCCGATGGCCTTGTTCGACTGGCCCTCGGCGACCAGCCGCAGCACCTCGACCTCACGGCCGGACAGCTCTCTGTAGCCGCCCGGGTGGCTCGGGGCACCCGGGGGGCGGCGGTGCATGCGGGGACCGGCGCCGATGGGCGCCGCGCCGGGCCGGGTGGGGAGCCCGACGTTGGTACGGGTGCCGGTGACGACGTATCCCTTGACGCCCCCGGCGAGTGCGTTGCGGACAGCGCCGATGTCGTCGGCGGCGGACAGGGCGAGGCCGTTGGGCCAGCCGGCGGCGCGGGTCTCCGACAGGAGCGTCAGGCCGGAGCCGTCGGGGAGGTGGACGTCGGCGACACAGATGTCGCGGGGGTTGCCGATGCGGGGACGAGCCTCCGCGACGGACGAGGCCTCGATGACGTCGCGCACACCGAGCGCCCACAGGTGGCGGGTGACGGTGGAACGGACGCGGGGGTCGGCCACGACCACCATGGCGGTCGGCTTGTTCGGGCGGTAGGCGACCAGGCTTGCGGGCTGCTCGAGGAGAACGGACACCAGGCCTCCTGGGGTGCGGGACGGCTTTGAAGGTCACAGACGTCTTCGGCACCGAACCCGGAGTCCTTTAGGGAAAGATCACGATCTAGTGAGTAACAATTCGTGCAATTCGGACGCGCGATCGATCGTTCGGCGCGCGAATCGGTTCGTTCGACGCTGATGCCTGACTGAAAGTGGCCGTATCGACAAAGAGACGGTCAACAGTCGACTCAGCGTGACTGAGGTCCCCGCCGCTGGGGCAGCGAGACGACCGACGCGTCGCCCGGCCCCACCGGCGGCACCCCGCCGACCTGGGCCAGCAGATCGCACCAGGACGCCAGGTGCCCCGCCGTGTCCGGCACCCCGTCCCGCCCCTCCCGCGGTGTCCAGGAGGCCCGGATCTCGATCTGCGAGGCCGCGGGGCGCTCCGAGAGCCCGCCGAAGTAGTGCGAACTCGCCCGGGTGACCGTGCCGCTCGGCTCCCCGTACGACAGCCCGCGCCCGGAGAGCGCCCCGGTCAGCCACGACCAGCACACCTCGGGCAGCAGCGGATCGGCGGCCATCTCCGCCTCCAGCTCCGCGCGCACCAGCGTCACCAGCCGGAAGGACCCCTGCCAGGCGTCGTGCCCGGCCGGGTCGTGCAGCAGCACCAGGCGGCCGTCGGCCAGGTCCTGGTCACCGTCCACGACGGTCGCCTCCAGCGCGTACGCGTACGGTGCGAGGCGCTGTGGCGCGCGGGTCGGCTCCATCTCGATCCGGGGCCGCAGGCGCGCCGTGCGCAGCGCCTCCACGGCGGTCCGGAACGCGGGCGGCGTCGTGCCGCCCCCAGGTCCCTCGTCCTCCCCCATGCCGTCCTTTCCGTCGTCCGACCGTCGTCCCTCTGCCGCAGCCATGCCGGAAGATTAGGGGACCCGCGGCCGTGCAACGGCCAGACACCCCGGCCTGTCGAGGTCACCGGCGGCGAAAGGTCGACACGTCGATATTCCATCGCGTCCGGGCGTCGGAAAGCGGCCCCCGCGCGCGTGGGAGACTCTTCCCGTGAGTGTCAACGACCGCCCCACGGGCCAGCCGCCGTCCGCCACCTACGACTCCGCCTTCCTCAGGGCCTGCCGTCGGGAACCCGTGCCGCACACTCCCGTCTGGTTCATGCGCCAGGCCGGACGCTCGCTCCCGGAGTACCGCAAGGTGCGCGAGGGCGTCCCGATGCTGGAGTCCTGCATGCGGCCCGAGCTGGTCACCGAGATCACGCTCCAGCCGGTGCGCAGGCACGGCGTGGACGCGGCGATCTACTTCAGCGACATCGTCGTCCCGCTCAAGGCCATCGGCATCGACCTCGACATCAAGCCGGGCGTCGGACCCGTCGTCGAGCAGCCCGTGCGCACCCGCGCCGACCTCGCCCGGCTGCGCGACCTCACCCCGGAGGACGTCTCCTACGTCACCGAGGCGATCGGCCTGCTCACCCGCGAGCTGGGCGCCACCCCGCTGATCGGCTTCGCCGGCGCGCCCTTCACCCTCGCGAGCTATCTCGTCGAGGGCGGCCCCTCGCGGACCTACGAGAACGCCAAGGCCATGATGTACGGCGACCCCGAGCTGTGGGCCGACCTCCTGGACCGGCTCGCGGAGATCACCAGCGTCTTCCTCCAGGTGCAGATCGAGGCCGGTGCCAGCGCCGTCCAGCTCTTCGACTCCTGGGCCGGGGCGCTCGCCCCCGCCGACTACCGCCGCTCGGTGCTGCCCGCCTCAGCCAAGGTCTTCGACGCGGTCGCCGGGTACGGCGTCCCGCGCATCCACTTCGGCGTCGGCACCGGCGAACTGCTCGGCCTGATGGGCGAGGCCGGCGCGGACGTCGTCGGCGTCGACTGGCGGGTCAGGCTCGACGACGCCGTCCGCCGGGTCGGACCCGGCAAGGCGCTCCAGGGCAACCTCGACCCGACCGTCCTGTTCGCCGGACCCGACGCGGTCCGCGCCAAGGCCCGCGAGGTGCTGGACAGCGCGGCAGGCCTTGAGGGCCACGTCTTCAACCTCGGCCACGGCGTGATGCCGTCGACCGACCCGGACGCCCTCACCCGGCTCGTGGAGTACGTCCACGAGCAGACCGCCTGACCCGCCTCACCACGAGTGCCTGGCCCGCGCGCGCCTGCCGAACAGCAGGCCGCGCGGCTCCGGCGGCGGGGGAGTCCCCGGGCGCAGCGGCCAGGCGATCAGCATGCCCGCCAGGAAGCCCACCACGTGCGCCGCGTACGCCACCGTCCCCGCCGTCGAGACGCCCTCGCCCGACGAGTACACGGCCTGGAGCACGAACCAGAAGCCCAGCACCAGCCAGGCGGGCAGCCGCAGCGGCAGGAAGACCAGGAACGGCACCAGCACCCACACCCTGGCCCGCGGGTACAGCACCAGATAGGCGCCCAGCACCCCGGCGATCGCCCCGGAGGCACCGATCAGCGGGTCGCCCGAGTCGGCGTTGAGCAGCGCGAAGCCGTACGAGGCCGCGTAGCCGCAGACCACGTAGAACAGCGCGTACCTGACGTGGCCCATGCGGTCCTCGACGTTGTTGCCGAAGATCAGCAGGAACAGCATGTTGCCCAGCAGGTGCAGCCAGCCGCCGTGCAGGAACATCGCGGTGAAGACGGACAGCGGCGGCGACTTGTCCCAGGTCGGCGGCGCCACCACGCAGCCGGTGCCGTGCAGCCCGGTGCCCACCTCGCCGGTCGGCACCAGCCGCGGCAGCTGATCGTGGATCAACTCCCGCGGCACCATGGCCCAGTGGTCGAGGAACCCCTGGAGATGGCACATCTGGGAGAGGCTGCTGTCGCCCGCGACCGACCCGGCGAGACCGGGCGTGTACAGGAACACCAGGACGTTCGCGAAGATCAGCGCATACGTCACATAGGGAGTGCGGCGCACGGGGTTCACGTCATGGACGGGTATGACCACACGGGAGTACTGCCCGCGATGCGCCGGGCGAACCGGTGAACGGCCGCGTCCGCCTGTGCGTATGTCTCCTCAACCGCCCGCGGACCGGGGAAGGCGTGCCGTGGGGACGACGTGAGGATCAGGCATGAACGACCGAGTCACCCCCACCATGCAGGCGCTGCCCGACGGCGAGGCGGAGATCGCGCTCGTGATCAGGCTCCCCTGGGAGGACGTGGCCAGGCTGGGTCAGGAGGCCGGGAGGCTGGCGTCCCAGATGCAGCGCCCCGTCACCCTCGACGAGGCGGTGAGCAGCCGCCTGCGCTCCACCCGCCCCGCCGCCCACGCCAAACCGGCGGGCGAGCAGCCCGCCGTGACACCGCCCTCGGGGTCCGTCTCCTCGCTGCCGCCGCGCCCGCCCGCCGAACAGGCACGCCAGGCCATCGAACGCATCAACGGCACGGCCTGACCCCGGCCCCCGTCAGCTCCCCCGCACCTTCGCCGCGGCCTTCCTGGCGGCCACCAGGACCGGGTCCCACACCGGGGAGAACGGGGGCGCGTACCCGAGGTCGAGCGCCGTCATCTGCTCCACCGTCATCCGGGCCGTGAGCGCCACCGCCGCCACGTCCACGCGCTTGGCGGCGCCCTCGCGCCCGACGATCTGCACGCCCAGGAGCCGTCCGGTGCGACGCTCGGCGATCATCTTCACCGTCATCAGGGCCGCGTCCGGGTAGTAGCCCGCGCTGTTGGTCGACTCCACCGTCACCGTCTCGTAGCGCAGGCCCACCCGGCGGGCGTCCTTCTCGCGCAGCCCGGTGCGCGCGATCTCCAGGTCGCACACCTTGCTGACGGCCGTGCCGACGACCCCCGGGAACGTCGCGTAGTCGCCGCCGACGTTGCTCCCGATGACCTGGCCGTGCTTGTTGGCGTGGGTGCCCAGCGCGATGTGCCGCTCCTGCCCGGAGACCAGGTCGAGGACCTCCACGCAGTCGCCGCCCGCCCAGATGTCCTCGTGGCCGCGCACCCGCATCGCCAGGTCGGTCAGCAGCCCGCCGTGCGCCCCGAGCGGCAGCCCCGCCGCCGCGGCGAGCGACGTCTGCGGCCGCACCCCGATGCCCAGCACCACCACGTCCGCCGGATAGCGGGCGCCCTCGGTGACCACCGCCGACACCCGGCCGTCCTCGTGCGTCAGCAGCCCGGAGACCTCCGCGTCGTTGACCATCGTGATGCCGAGGCCGGTCATCGCCTCGTGCACCAGCCGCCCCATGTCCGGGTCCAGGGTCGCCATCGGCTCGCCGCCCCGGTTGACGACCGTCACCTCGTAGCCGCGCTTGAGCAGCGCCTCGGCCATCTCCACGCCGATGTAGCCCGCCCCGACGACCACCGCGCGGCGGCCGTCCGTGCGGGCCAGCGAGTCCAGCAGCGCCTGCCCGTCGTCCAGGGTCTGCACCCCGTGCACCCCGGCCGCGTCCATCCCGGGCAGCTCGGGCCGCACCGGACGGGCCCCGGTCGCGATCACCAGCTTGTCGTAGGCCGTCCAGGACTCCGCGCCCGAGTCGACGTCACGCGCGCGTACCCGCCGCCTGGCCACGTCGATCTCCGTGACCTCGGTGCCCGTCCGCAGGTCGATGCCGCGGGCCCGGTGCTCCTCCGGCGTCCGCGCGACCAGCGCGTCCCGCTCGGGCACGTCGCCGCCGACCCAGTACGGGATCCCGCACGCCGAGTAGGAGCTGAACCGGCCCCGTTCGAACGCCACGATCTCCAGCGCGCCGGGGTCCTTGAGCCGCCGCGCCTGGGACGCCGCGGACATGCCCGCCGCGTCCCCGCCGATCACGACCAGCCGTTCCCTGCCCGACCCTGCGGTGTCGTTGTCCATGGACCCACGCTAGACGTGCGGCTCCCGCCACCCCGCCCGGGGCCGACCAAAGCCGCGGCCACCGGGGCGCGCGCACCGGCTGTCGGTGCCGTCTGAGACGCTGGTGGCATGCGCGAAGTGGAGAGTCGTACGGAGCCCCGGCGGGTCGTCGTGGTGGGGGCCGGGATCGCGGGGCTCGCCGCCGCCCACCGGCTCCTGGAGCGCGGCGCGCGGGTCACCGTGCTGGAGGCGTCCGACCGGGTCGGCGGCAAGCTGCTGCCCGGCGAGATCGCCGGTGCCCGGGTGGATCTCGGCGCCGAGTCGATGCTGGCCCGCAGACCGGAGGCGGTCGCCCTGGCCCGCGAGGTCGGCCTCGCGGACGCCCTCCAGCCCCCGGCCACCGCGACCGCGTCGATCTGGACCCGCGGCGCCCTGCGCCCGATGCCCAAGGGCCACGTCATGGGCGTCCCCGGCACCGCCGCCGCCCTCGCGGGCGTCCTCTCCGAGGAGGGCCTCGCCCGCATCGCGCGCGACGCCGAACTGCCGCCCACCGAGGTCGGCGAGGACGTCGCGGTCGGCGCGTACGTCGCCGCCCGGGTCGGCCGCGAGGTCGTCGACCGGCTGGTCGAACCCCTGCTGGGCGGGGTGTACGCGGGCGACGCCTACCGCATCTCGCTGCGCTCCGCCGTCCCGCAGCTCTACCGCGCCGCGCTCGCCCACACCTCCCTCACCGAGGCGGTCCGCGCCATCCAGGCACGGACCGCGGCGGCGCCCGGGACCGGCCCCGTCTTCATGGGCCTGCGCGGTGGTGTCGGCGGCCTCCCGACCGCCGTCGCCGCCTCGGTCCGCGCGCGCGGCGCCGAGATCCTCACCGGCACCCCGGTCACCGCGCTGCGCAGGACCACCGCGGCCGACGCCGACCGCGGCACCTGGCGCGTCGTCGCCGGGGACCGCGTCCTGGACGCCGACGCGGTCGTCGTCGCCGTGCCCGCCCCGGCCGCCGCCGCCCTGCTGCGCCCCGAGGCGCCCGCCGCCGCGGCCGAACTGGCCGCCGTCGAGTACGCGTCCATGGCCCTGGTCACCCTCGCCTACCGGCGCTCCGCGGCCGCGCTCCCCGAGGGCAGCGGCTTCCTGGTGCCGCCCGTCGACGGCCGCACCATCAAGGCGTCCACCTTCGCCTCCCGCAAGTGGGCCTGGATCGACGAGGAGAACCCCGACCTGCTGATCCTGCGCACCTCGGTCGGCCGCCACGGCGAGACGGAGATCCTGGACCGCGACGACGCCGGCCTCGTCGACGTCTCCCGTCACGACCTGCGCGAGGCCACCGGCCTGGACGCCGTCCCCGTCGCGACCCGCGTCACCCGCTGGACCGACGGGCTGCCCCAGTACCCGGTCGGCCACCACGCGCGCGTGGCCCGCGTCCGCGCGCACGTCGCCGCGCTGCCCGGCCTCGCCGTCTGCGGCGCCCTCTACGACGGCGTCGGCATCCCGGCCTGCGTCGCCAGCGCCCACGCGGCGGTGGACGAGATCGCCGGTGTGCCGCGGCTCACCGCCGACCCGGTGCCGAGCGCGCCCGGCGCGGCGGGAGAATAGCCGCATGAGTGACGACGCTCCCACCACCGCCCCCGAGCGGATCCCGAACAAGGGCAAGCTGGCCAAGGACCTCAACGAGGCCATCCGCTACACCCTGTGGTCCGTCTTCAAGCTGAAGGACGTGCTGCCCGGCGAGGCCGACCGCGCGGGCTACGCCGCCGAGGTCCAGGAGCTGTTCGACCAGCTCGCCGCCAAGGACGTGACCGTCCGCGGCACGTACGACGTCTCCGGCCTGCGCGCCGACGCCGACCTCATGATCTGGTGGCACGCGGAGACCAGCGACCAGCTCCAGGAGGCGTACAACCTGTTCCGGCGCACCCGGCTCGGCCGCGCGCTGGAGCCGGTCTGGTCGAACATGGCGCTGCACCGCCCCGCCGAGTTCAACCGCTCGCACATCCCGGCCTTCCTCGCCGACGAGACGCCCCGCGACTACGTCAGCGTCTACCCGTTCGTGCGCTCCTACGACTGGTACCTGCTGCCCGACGAGGACCGCCGCCGGATGCTCGCCGACCACGGCAAGATGGCCCGCGGCTACCCGGACGTCCGCGCCAACACGGTCGCCTCGTTCTCCCTCGGCGACTACGAGTGGATCCTCGCGTTCGAGGCCGACGAGCTGTACCGCATCGTCGACCTCATGCGTCACCTGCGCGCCTCCGAGGCGCGGATGCACGTGCGCGAGGAGGTCCCGTTCTACACGGGCCGCCGCAAGGAGATCGGCGACCTCGTCGCCGGACTGGCCTGACACGTGCCGATGCCCCGCACCCCGTTCGTCCGGGGCGCGGGGCATCGGGTGTCACCTCACGGCGCGAGCGTCGCCCTCGGCTCGGGCCGCCCGGCGCAGGACGCCGACCGCCGCTCCGGCACCCGGCCCTCCAGCAGGTAGGCGTCCAGGTACCCGTTGACGCACCGGTTCGGCCCGCCCGCGATGCCGTGGGTCCCGGCGTCCCGCTCGGTCACCAGCACCGACCCCGCGAGGCGCCGCTGCAGTTCGAGCGCCCCCTGGTAGGGCGCCGCCGCGTCCCGCTCGGCCGCCAGGATCAGCGTCGGCGGCAGCTCACCGGGTCCGGTGCGCACGTCCAGCGGGCGCTGCCGGGGCGCGGGCCAGTACGCGCACGGCAGGTTCATCCACACGTTGTCCCAGGTCTCGAACGGCGCGACCCGCGCGAGCCGGGTGTTGTCCCGGTCCCAGACCTTCCAGTCCGTCGGCCAGGGCGCGTCGTTGCACTCGACGGCCGTGTAGACGGCGGTCGAGTTCTCCGCGGCGGCGGCGTCCTCCGCGCGCGGTCCCGCCTGCTCGATCAGCCGCTCGGGGCGGCCCTCCAGGTAGTCGGAGAGGGCCTGCGCGCGGTGCGGCCAGTAGGTGTCGTAGTAGCCCGCGCTCAGGAACGAGCCCTGCAACTGGGCGGGGCCCACCTTCCCGCCGGCCGGTTCCGCGGCCAGCCGCGCGCTCGCCCTGTCGTAGCTGTGCCGCACCTTCTCGGCCGTGTCGCCGAGCCTGTACACGTCGTCGTGGCGGGCGACCCACTCCCGGAAGTCCGTCCAGCGGCTCTCGAACGCGGCGGACTGGGCCAGGTTGTTGCGGTACCAGACCTGCTGGGGGTCCGGGTCCACCGCGGCGTCGAACACCATCCGGCGCACGTGCCCGGGGAACATCGCCGCGTACAGCGCCCCGAAGTAGGTGCCGTACGACGACCCCATGAACGTGAGGCGCCGCTCACCGAGCGCGGCCCGTACGACGTCCAGGTCCCGGGCGTTGTTGAGGGAGTTGTAGAACCGCAGCGAGGTGCCCGCGTGCCGTGCGCACCCCCGCGCGTACGCCCGCGCCTGCGCGATCCGCTCCCGCTTGTACGACTCCGAGGGGTGGGTGGGCGCCTGCGAGGGGCCCTTGAAGAAGCGCTTGGGGTCCTGGCAGGAGAGCGGCGCGGAGGGGGAGACCCCGCGCGGGGCGTACCCGACGAGGTCGTAGGCGGCGCCGATCCGCTTCCACTCGGGGAGCAGGCCGAGCAGCGGGTAGTGCAGGCCGGAGGAGCCGGGGCCGCCCGGGTTGAAGACGAGGGAGCCCTGCCGGGGCACCCGCCGCTTGCTGTTGTGCGGGTCCTTGTGCGAGGCCGGTACCTGGCTGACGGTCAGCCTGATCTGCTTGCCGGTGGGGTGGGCGTAGTCCAGCGGCACCGAGACCGTGCCGCAGCGCAGCTCGCCCGGCAGGTCGGCGGCGTCGGCGCAGGCACCGAACGTGATGCCCGTCTCGGCGGCCCTGACCGCCGCGACCGAGGCGCCGCGCACCTCCGCGGCGCCGGGCAGCACGGTGGTCGAGCCACCGGCCGGGGCGGCGAGCGTGGTCAGCAGCAGCGATCCGGCGGCCGTGTAGAGGGCGGGGGCTCTCATCGCGTGTCCCTTCGGTGCACGGTGGCAACAGAAGGGATGTTTCGGTCGGCCCGGGACGAAGGCAAGCACCGTCCCGCGGTGTCGGCGCCAATGCCCCCTACGCGCCCCCGGCGTACGGCTCGCGCCCGCCGGGTTCGCGGTGCTCGAACGCCTCCCGCAGATCGGGTTCGGCGACGGCCCGCACCCCGCGCACCGCGATCGAGGTGAGGTAGGTCCGGTCGTCCGCGCCGCCCGCCCGCCGGGCCAGCGACCGCAGCAGCCGCTGTCCCGCAGGGGAGGCCCAGCGGGTGTACGGGTGGGCCTCGACGCGGGCGATCGCCAGGCAGCTCAGGGTCAGCGCGAGCGGCAGCGCGAACCAGAGCGCGACCAGGCCGTCCGGCAGGTCGGGCCGTCCGGGCAGCAGCAGCGCGGTGGCCCCCAGGGCGACCACGGCGAGGGCCGCGCCCCGGGTCTGGCGTATCCCGGCCGCGACGCCGTCGTCGCCGTACCCGGGCACCGCGAGGCCCGCGCCGACCAGCCGGGCGCCGAGGCTGCCCACCGCCTCGGCGGCGGCCGCCGCGTCCCGCGCCGGGGCGATCCGGCGCTGTCCGCCGGGCCCGATCGCCCCGATCACCGACCGCTCGATGTCGTCCCGGCCGAGCGGGTCGACGACGGTGGCCCAGCCGGTGCGGGCGAGCAGCAGCCGCCGCTGCCTGGCCATCGCCACCATGGTGAGGTCGGCGACCCGGCGGGGGCCGCCGGAGAGGAACGCGGCCTCGTAGAGCGTCAGGTCGTGCGCCGGGACGACGGCCGGTGCGCCGGTGCCGTCGGCGGCGCGGACGGCGGCCAGGCAGAGCCGGGTGCACGCGGTACCGGCCGCGGTCCAGGCGAGCAGCAGGAGGAGAACCCACACCATGCCGCGTTTCTATGCCAGGGGCTCACCCGCGCGCCATGCCCTGTTCACGATCCGGGACGGACCGCCGCCGTCGGTCACCCCGGGCACGTCCGGGCGCGCGCCCGCGGGGCGTTCAGGGCGCCGGGCTGAGCGCGGGCAGCGGGCTGGAGGCGGCCGGGGGCAGGTCGTACCCGTCCGTCGCCGACGGGACGACGGGGACGACCGGTCCCGGGTCCGCGGTCGGACCCGGCGGGGCGGGCGCCCGGGTCAGCGGGGGAGCGGTCCCGGCCAGGTCCCGGGCCAGCGCGTCGAAGTCGACGTACCCGGTCGCCTCCAGGACCGTGATGTGGTCGAGGACGGTGGCGTTGGCGTCGTCGGCGAGCGCCCGCACCAGGGAGTTCCCCGTCGCGGCGCGGACCTGCGCGACCACGGAGAAGACCCGGCCGTGCGCCAGGCGCAGGATGTTCGCGAACCGCCGGTCGTAGTCGGTTCCCCGGGCCGCCTCCAGGTCGGAGAGCCACCCGCGCTGCTGCTCGTTGGGCTGGTTGGGCAGGTCCAGGTCCAGCTTCGCGGCCGTGTCGCGCACCCGCGCGTCCAGGAAGGTGTGCCCCTCGACGAGGTGCCGTCCCGCCGTCCGCACCGCCTCGGTGGTCCCCTTCTGCTCGGCCTGCTGCCCGGCCGGCAGCTCCCACAGCCCGGCGAGCCGCACCTTGACGACGAAGTCCCGGTCGAGGGCGGTCAGCGGGCCGTACCTGGTCGGCACCGTCTGTGCCTTCAGCACCTCGGGTCCGGTGCCCGACCGGTCGGCGTACGACCAGATCGGGAAGGCCAGCGCGAGGAGCGTCGCGGTCAGGCCGACGAGGATGATCCCGGTGCCGCCGAAGAGTCCTCGGCCGGTGATCGGGGGTCGCGGTCGCATGGGATGCCTCCTGGTACGGCATCGCACACCAGTGCTCCGGTGGCGCGGGTGGGCATATTACCGCCGCGTCCGTCCGGAGTGCCCTACAGGGGGCGAAGGGTCACATCTCGCTCAACGCCCCAGCAGCACCCGCCGGGTGGCCCGCGCCAGCCGCGCCGCGGGACGGTGCGACCGGGGCGCGGGGCCCGACCGCTCCAGCCACCACTCGCGCAGCGCCCCGCGCGCCGCCGCGTCCCGGACGTCCCCGGCGCGCAGCAGGTGCTCGGCGAAATCCAGCGCGTCCCGCCGGTAGCCGCCGGTCATCGGGTGCCCGTGGGCGTAGCCGAGGAAGGCGGGCCGGTACGACTCCCCGAGGATGACGGGCAGTTCGGGCGCGACCTTGCCCACGACGTCCGCCCGCTTCGCGGCGAGCGCCCGCGCCTGCACCCCGACCCGCACCCGGTCGAACCCCTCGGGCACGGGCGTCCCGCCGACGAGCGCGGAGAGCAGCGCGGCCTGCGCCACGGCGAGGCGCTGCCGGGCGGGGGAGGGGGCGGCGACGGGCGCGGGTGCGGTGGCCCGCGAGTGGGTCGTGGGGTCCGGTGCGGGTGCGGTGGTCCGCGGGTGGTTCGCGGGGTCCGGCGTGGGAGCGGTGGCCCGC
>NZ_FMCI01000105.1 GCF_900091845.1 Streptomyces sp. SolWspMP-5a-2 | reverse complement strand
CAGCCCGTCGGCGAGGGCGTGGTGGAACTTGAAGAGGACGGCGAAGCGGGCGCCGTCCGCGCCGGGCAGGACGTGTGCCTCCCACGGGGGCCGCGCGCGCTCCAGGGGGCGCTGCATGAGCGTGCCGGCGTCGGCGTGGAAGTCGGCGGTGGGGGCGTGCAGGAGGACGTGGGCCCGGGGGGCGAAGTCCGGGTCGCTCTCCCGGGCGGCGCCGCCGAACGCGAGCGGGGCGAGGGGGCGCGGCTGCCAGGTGTCCTTGATCCGCATGCGCAGTCCCGGGACCGCGGCGGCCCGCCCGGCGAGCAGGTCGGCCGCGTGGGCGGCGGCGGAGGGCGAGCGGGTCTCGAAGACGCCGAGCGCGCCGAGGTGCATGGGGTGCGCGGCGGACTCGATGTTCCAGAACGCCAGGTCGAGGGGGGCCAGCGGGTCGGAAGTCAAGGGCGTGCCTCGCGTCGTCGACGGGTGAGCGAGCAGTCAAGCGCCTCCCCCTGATTACGGTCAAGTACGATCACGCTACGCCCAGTTAACGACAGATGACGTCCCGCCCCTCCGGGGAGGGGCGGGACTCATGAGGCGTTCGGCGTCACTTCAGCGCCGGGGGCGCCGCCTGTTGCGAGGTACCCCACTCCGACGGGCGCGGGCCGACCGTGAAGGCGAGCCGGTGCAGCGAGCGCAGTCCGCCGGTGGTCAGGTAGGTGCGGTCGAGGGCGGCGCCGTCCGCGCGGGCCGACTGGACGTACCGGTCGGAGGCGGAGGTGCCCTGAGCGGTGATCGTCAGAGCGCCGTGCGGGTAGTAGCGCCGGTCGAGGGTCAGGTCGACCCGGTCGAAGACCGGGGTGGACAGGCCCCAGACGGCCACGCCCGGCTGCACCGGGAAGATCCCGATCGACGACAGCACGTTCCAGGCGGACATGGTGCCGAGGTCGTCGTTGCCGGTCATGCCGGTCGGGGTGTCGGTGAAGAGGGTCAGGGCCGCGTGCACCACGTCGGTCGTCTTCCAGGGCTGCCCGGTCGACAGGTAGGTGTACGGGGCGATCAGGTCGGGCTCGTTCTGCGGGTTGTACTTGTCGGCGTTGTAGTAGTCGTACGGGCCGTTGACCCACACCTCGCGGGCGGTTCCCGCCGGGTCGGCGAGCAGCCGGTCGTAGGCGAAGAAGGAGTCGAGCCGGTCGTTGGCCGCGCGGCGGCCGCCGATCAGGTCGATCATGCCGGGCAGGTCCTGCGGCACCAGCCACTGGTACTGCCAGGAGGTGCCCTCGTGGAAGCCCTCGCCGCGCGCCGGGTCGGCCGGTCCGGTGAAGGCGCCGGAGGCGTCCCTGGCCCGGAAGAAACCGGTCGACGGGTCGAAGACGCTGCGGTAGTTCTGGGCGCGGGCCGCGTACCGGTCGGCGTCCGCCCGGTGGCCGAGGTCGCGGGCCATCTGCGCGAGCATCGCGTCCGACAGGGCGTACTCCAGGGTGGCGGAGGCGCCGTGGTCGTAGTCGGAGTCGCCGGGCTTGGCGTGCGGGCGGCCCTTGAGGTACGGCGCGTAGCCGTCGGCCAGGTACTCGCGGTTCGCCTCCCGGCCGACGGCCGGGGAGTCCGCGGGCGGCACGCCGTCGGCGTTGCGCTTCAGGGCGCGGTAGGCGCGCTCCTCCCAGCCGTGCAGCAGGCCCTGCTGGTAGGCGTTGGTGAGGAACGGGGTGACCGGGTCGCCGGTCATGATGTTCGTCTCGACCGTGCCGTAGCCCCACTTGGGCAGCCAGCCGCTCTCCTCGGAGATCCTGATCACCGAGACGGCCATGTCCCGCGCCTCGCGCGGCGCGAGCAGGGAGAGCAGTTGGGACTGGGTGCGGTAGGTGTCCCACAGCGACCAGTTCTGGTAGTACGTGAAGCCCTTCGCGCGGTGGACGCGCTGGTCCCAGCCGGTGTAGCGGCCGTCGGCGTCGCTGCCGATGTTGGGGGCGAGGAAGGAGCGGTACAGGGACGAGTAGAAGGTCCGGCGCAGGCTCTCGTCGCCGCCCGTCGCGCGGACGTCGTCGAGCCGGTCCTCCCAGGTGCGCCGGGCCCGGTCCCGCACGGTGTCGAAGGAACGGCCGCCCTCGGCACGGAGGTTGAGGGCGGCGCCGCGCGCGTCGACGTAGGAGAGGGCGGTGGTCGCCTCGACGGTGCGGTCCTTCGTCGTGTCGAAGCGGACGTAGGCGCCACCGGTCCCGGTGTCCGCGCCCGGCGTCACGGTGGCGCCGTCCCAGGTGCCGTGGGCGGTGAAGGGGCGGTCGAACCGGGTCACGGTGTAGACGGTGTAGGGCTCGGTGTCCTGGCAGAAGCCGCGCCCGGTGATGGCGGTGCGCACGGTCCTGCTGTCGAGGACCTCGACCTTCGCGGAGACCCCGCTGTGCAGGGACTGGGCCGCGTTGAGCAGGACGTTGGCCTTGTCGGTGGCCGGGAAGGTGTAGCGCTGCACGCCGGTGCGGGCGGTCGCGGTCAGCTCCGCCTCGATGCCGGTGTCGAGCCCGACCCGGTAGTAGCCGGGGCTCGCGCTCTCGTCGTCGTGGCCGAACCCGGCGGCGTACGCGGCGTAGTCGGTCCGGGTCACGTCCCCGGTGGTGGGCAGCACCGGCAGGTCGCCGCCGAGGCCGCAGCCGACGCCGGAGAGGTGGACCAGGGAGAAGCCGCGGATGTGGTCCTGGGCGTAGTCGTACCCGGTGTTGTGGCCGGTGTCGGGCGAGAACTGCACCATCCCGAAGGGCACCGCGGCGCCCGGGTAGGTGTTGCCCTCGTTCTGGGTGCCGATGAAGGGGTTGACCAGGTCGGTGAGGGAACCGTCCCGGTCCGCCGCGAGGGCCGACGGGCCGCAGAGCGCGGCGCCGAGGAGCGCGGCGGCCGTCAGCCCCCTCAGCGCGCCGCGTAGCCATGGGGTCCTTCTCATGGGCGGGAGTGCCTCCTCGAACGCGCGGACAACGTTGTCACAGCCGCGCTCATTCTTCGATGTGGACGTGTACTCGTCAAGGTTGTGCGGGGTGTGTCGGGGGACGCGCGCGGGACGGCCGGGGTCAGAGCAGCCGCCAGAGGTGGTCGTCGGTGCCGTTGTCCTCGAACTGCACGACCTGCGCGCTGTTCGCCGTCGACATGCCGTCCACGCCCAGCACCTTGCCGCTGTGCCGGTTGCGGAGCAGGAACCAGCCGTCGCCGCGGTCGTCCAGGGTCCACAGGTGGTCGTCGGTGCCGTTGTCCTCGAACTGCACGACCCGGGCGCTGTTCGCCGTGGACATGCCGTCCACGCCGAGCACCTTGCCGCTGTGGCCGTTGCGCACCAGGAACCAGCCCGCGCCCCGGTCGACGAACTGCCAGGCGTGGTCGCCGGTCCCGGTGTTGTCGTACTGCACGACCCGGGCACTGTTCGCCGTGGACATCCCGTCGACCGCGAGCACCTTGCCGCTGTGCCGGTTCAGGATGCGCCGGTAGCGCGGTTCCGGCACCCAGGGCCTGCCGTCGGGCGCCGCCGTCGGGAACGCCGTGACGCGCAGCCGGGCCGCGCCCATCGGCACCAGCGTGACCTCCTCGACGGCGCCGGTGGCGCGGGCCGGGCTCTGCTGGAGCGGGGCGACCACGTGCTCGTCGTCGGCGATCCACTCCGGGACCCGGCGGGCCCGCGCGGTGAGCGTGAGCGGGGTGCCTGCGAGGGTGAACGGGTCGGCGGACGGCGGGCCCGAGGAGCGGTGGACCTCGGGCACGGAGTCCGGGACGAGGCCGTAGTTCCAGGGCGTGGTGGCGTGCACGTCGTACTCGGGGAAGTTCGCGTCGCCGCCGGTGCGGACGTACCGCTCGCCGATCCTGAGCGAGTAGGTGAGCGGGCCGCGGTCGACGCTCACCGCACCCCGGCCGCCCTGCCAGGTGCGGACGGCGGTGCGCTGGGGCAGCGTCAGGGTGACCCGGTCGCCGTCGCGCCAGGTGCGCTCGACGCGGGCGAACGACGGTCCGTCCGCGGCCGCGACGGCGGCGCCGTTGACCCGCAGCACCGGGCCACGGCACCAGCCGGGCACCCGCAGCAGCAGCGGGAACGCGACCGGACGCGGGGTCGAGAGGGTCAGGGTGATCGTCTCGTCGAAGGGGTAGCCGGTCTCCTCGGTGACGGTGACCTCGGTGCCCCCGGCGACGGTGGCGCGGACCGCGCACGGCGCGTACATCGCGGCGGCCAGTCCGCCGTCCGGGGTGGCCAGCCAGAGTTCCTCGGTGAAGTAGGGCCAGCCCATGCCGTAGTTGTGCGGGCAGCAGCGGTACTGGTCGACGCCCGGCCGCAGCGACTGCATGGCGAAGCCGTTCTGGAACTGGCCCTGCGTCTTGGGGGCGTTGTCCAGGTCGACGCTGTTGGCGCTGGTGACGTAGTGCAGGGCCTTGCCCTCGGGGTCGAGGGAGGCGGGCAGCATGTTGAACGCCAGCTCCTCGCAGCGGTCCGCCCAGACGGGGTCGCCGGTGACCCGGGTCAGGAGTTCGTGGCTGGCCATGAACTCGACGATCCCGCAGGTCTCGAAACCCTGCCGGGGGTCGCCGAAGCCGGGCCTGATGTTCTCGTCGCCCGCGAACCCGCCGCCGGGGAACTGGCCGTAGCCGTCCCGTATCTGCTGGTACACGCGGTAGGAGGCGCGGGTCAGCTCCGGGTCGCCCGACCGCTGGGCGTACTGGGCGGGTTCCCTGAAGCCCTGGGCGATGTTCACGTTGTGCGGGCTGGGCAGCGGTCCCGTCCAGTCGGCGCCCCAGGTGTGCATCCGGTCGACCAGGTCGAGCAGGAACGCCTCCCCGGTGCGCCGGTACAGCCACAGGGCGACGTCCATGCCGTCGCCCCAGCGCAGCGAGACCCAGCTGCTGTCGAACGCGCCGCGGCCCTGGGCGTTCATGTAGCGCAGGAAGCGGCCGAGGAACGGCACGATGCGCGCGTCGTGGGTGAACTCCGCCCAGCCGCGCAGGGCTTGGAGGAGCGGGAGGTAGGGCCAGAAGTCGGGGCCGCCGTTCAGGGCGGTGCGCAGCGCGCGCGGGCCGAAGAACCCGTCGGACTGCTCGGTGGCGAGGATGGCGTCGATCCAGCGGCGGGAGCGGTCCAGCGCGGCGGTGTCCCCCGTGGCGACGGCGAGCGGCACGTATCCGCGCAGCCAGTACGGGAGTTCCTCCCAGCCGTCGTTGCCCGGGTTCGTCCAGCCGCTGGTCGCGGGGTCGAGGAAGTGCGAGCGCTCGGCGAACCGGCCGCAGAGACCGGCGAGTTGGGCGCGGAGTTGTCCGGCGAGCCAGCCGCCGGCGGTGACGCTGCCGGGCGGCAGCCGGGTGAAGGCGTCGGGGGCGAGGCCCGGTGCGGCGGGCGCGGTCGCGGCGGCGGAGGCCGTCGCGAGCGGGAGGCCCGCGGCCAGGGAACCGGCGGCGAGTCCGCCGGTCCGCAGGAAGTGGCGCCGGTCGAGCGGCATACGGCTCTCCTGGGGTCCTGCGCGTGGGGGGG
>NZ_FMCI01000030.1 GCF_900091845.1 Streptomyces sp. SolWspMP-5a-2 | reverse complement strand
GGCGGCGCGGACGGCACGGGCGGCGCGGACGAGGGCTGGGCGGGCGGTGCGGCAGGCGCCCCGGCGGACGGCGCGGGAGCGCTGATCGTCGTCGCGGTGCCGCGTGCCACGGCGGTGGACCTCGCGGGAGCGGGGGCGGGCGCGCGGCTGGCGGTGACCTTGTGCTGAACACCGTCGTACGGAGGACGCACAAGTCCGAGTCAAGTCGCTCGTTCGAGGTACTCAATTGGACAGAATGGCGGAGCCCTGACGTAGGTTGCGGAGCTGTTTGTTCTACGACCTGTGCATGTGAGGAGAGGCTCCGAGGTGAGCGAGAAGAAGGAACCCACCGTCTTGCAGGGGTTCAAGGCGTTCCTGATGCGCGGGAACGTCGTGGACCTGGCAGTGGCCGTGGTCATCGGCGCCGCGTTCACCAACATCGTCAACGCCGTCGTCAAGGGGATCATCAACCCGGTGGTCGGGGCGATCGGCACCCAGAACCTCGACGACTACAGCTCCTGCCTGACGTCCACGTGCAAGGGCGACGAGGGGATCAAGATCCTCTGGGGCTCGGTCCTGGGCGCCACGCTGAGCTTCGTGATCACCGCGGCGGTCGTGTACTTCCTGATGGTGCTGCCGATGTCGAAGTACCTGGCGCGGCAGGCGGCCCGCAAGAAGGCCCAGGAGAACACCCAGGAGGTCATGGAGGTGACCGAGCTGGAGCTGCTCACCCAGATCCGCGACGAGCTGATCGCCCAGCGCGCCTCGGGCACGGGGAACGGCGCGAGCCCGGCCCCCGGCGACCGGTAGCAGCGGCACCCGCACGCGACGGTGACCACCGGTCCGCACGCCGGTGGTCCCGCACGCGACCGGGGCGGGTCGGGGACCGCTGGCGCGGCCTCCCGTCGACGCGGCCCGCTCAGACGGCCCGGAACGGCTTCCCGTCGGCACGGCCCTTCCAGGCGGCCCGGGACGGCTTCCCGTCGGCACGGCGGGATCAAATATGGTGCGGCGGCCCGGCGCGGTCCGTTCACCCTTGGCGGGACGGCCCGGCGCGGCCCGTTCAGATGTGGTGGGGCGGCTTCTCGTCGAGGAAGCGCTTCAGGTCGGCCGCGCTGTCACGGTCGGCGGCGGGCCGCTCGCCCCACCCGCGGTCCGTGTCGTCCGACGACTGCTGGTCCAGCGGGTCGTCGAAGATCAACGCGGCTCTCGGCTCGCGCGGCTCGGGGGCGGGGTCGGGAACGGCGCTCATGCGCCCAGGGTACGCGCGCCGCATCCGTGCCCGTTATCTGCTGTGCTGGGGTCATGACACCCCGTTCCACTCCCCACCCCACCTCCCCGGGCGCACCGGCGGGCAGGAGCCCGCTGCGCGGCCTCACCTCACGCGGCCGCGAGGAGGCGCACCGGGTCGCGTCCCCGCTGGAACTCTTCTTCGACCTGTGTTTCGTGGTGGCCATCGCGCAGGCGGGCGTGCAACTGGTGCACGCGGTCGCCGAGGGCCACACCGGCGAGGGCATCCTCAACTACGCCATGATCTTCTTCGCCATCTGGTGGGCGTGGATGAACTTCACGTGGTTCGCGTCGGCGTACGACAACGACGACACGCTCTACCGGGTCGTCACCCTGGTGCAGATCGCCGGTGTGCTCGTGCTGGCCGCCGGAGTGTCCCAGGCGTTCCAGGCCCACGACTTCCTGGTCGTCTGGCTCGGCTACGCGATCATGCGTCTGGCCATGGTGGCGCAGTGGCTGCGGGCCGCGCTCTCGACGCGGGACGCGGAGCGGAGGGTGGCGCTGCGGTACGCCGGTGGCGTGCTGCTCTGCCAGGTCGGCTGGCTCGGCCTGCTGGTGCTGCCGGAGGACGCGCGGGCCTGGGTGTTCCTGGTGATGGCGGTGCTGGAGATGTGCGTGCCGCCGTTCGCGGAGCGGGACCGTCAGACGTCCTGGCACCCGCACCACATCTCCGAGCGGTACGGCCTGTTCACGATCATCGTGCTCGGCGAGAGCGTCGCCGCGGCGACGGTGGCCGTGCGGTCCGGGATCGACGAGCACGACGCCCTGGGCGAGTTGCTGCCGATCGCGGTGGGTGGGCTGCTGATCGTCTTCGCCGCCTGGTGGATCTACTTCGTGGTGCCCATCCACGGCCATCTGCGCTCCAACCGGCAGGCCTTCCTGTGGGGATACGGCCACTACCTGATCTTCGCGTCGGCGGCGGCGATCGGCGCGGGCCTGGAGGTCGCGGTGGAGCAGGCCGTCGGCAAGACGGACCTGTCGGCGCTGGCCGCGTCCGCCGCCGTGACCCTCCCGACGGCGCTGTACCTGCTCACGGTGTGGGCGCTGCACTCCCGCTTCTACAAGGTGGGCATCGCGCAGCAACTGGTCCTGCCGACCGCGGCGTTGCTGGTGATCGCCTGCACCTTCCTGAACGACCGGGCCGTCCCGGCGGCGGGCGCCGTCTGCGCGCTGGCGGTGGCGGCCGGCACGACACTGACGGCCCGCGCGGCCCGGACGGCCGGCGCGACCGCCCCGCCCGCCGGACAGGGGTGAGGAACGGCAGACGCGGGCGGGGCCGGGGGCGGCTCGGGGACCGGGGGCGTGCTCCCGGGGGTGAGTTCGGGCGCGCGAGACTGGAGGTATGACAGTTGACGCGCTGACGGACGTCATCGGGGTGCGGGTGGGCCACGCGACCCTCACCGGTGACGGCAGGCTCACCGGGACCACGGTCGTCCTCGCACCGGAGGGCGGGGCGGTCGCCGCCGTGGACGTGCGGGGCGGCGGACCTGGCACCAAGGAGACCGACGCCCTCGACCCGCGCAACCTCGTCGAGCGGGTCGACGCGATCGTCCTGACCGGAGGCAGCGCCTACGGACTCGACGCGGCGTCCGGGGTGATGGCGTGGCTGGAGGAGCGAGGACGCGGGGTGCGGGTCGGCCCCGACCCGGCGCACGTCGTGCCGGTGGTGCCCGCGGCGTGCGTGTTCGATCTGGGCCGGGGCGGCGACTTCTCCGCCCGCCCCGACGCGGGCACCGGCCGGGCGGCGGTCGAGGCGGCGGCGGCGAGCGTGCCGGGCGCGGCGGTGCCGGAAGGGTGCGTGGGCGCGGGCACCGGGGCGGCGGTGGGGCGGCTGAAGGGAGGGGTGGGCACGGCGAGCACGGTGCTCGACTCGGGGATCACGGTGGCGGCGCTCGTGGTGGCCAACGCGGCCGGGTCGGTCGTCGATCCCGAGACGGGCGTCCTGTACGGGGAGTTGTTCCAGGGGCGGGTCCGCTACCCGGAGACCGGGGTGCACGAAGCGGCGGGCCGCCGCCTCGCGGAGATCGCGGCGGCGGACGGGCGCCCACCGCTGAACACGACGCTCGCGGTGGTCGCCACCGACGCCGACCTGTCGAAGGCGCAGGCGCAGAAGCTGGCGGGCACGGCGCACGACGGCATCGCACGCGCGGTGCGCCCGGTGCACCTGCTGCACGACGGCGACACGATATTCGCCCTCGCCACCGGCAGGCAGCCCCTGGGCACCGACTCCCCGCTCGCCCTGAACGAGATCCTCGCGGCAGGGGCGGACACGGTGACCCGCGCCATAGTCCGGGCGATACACGCGGCGCACTCGGTAACGGCCCCGTCGGGCACATGGCCGTCCTACGGGGAGCTTTACGGGGAGGGGTGAGGGGCGGGGGCTGGGGTGGAGGGAGGGAGCGGGGGGGAGGGGCGGGGGGGGAGAGAGGGTGCCCCTATGTCTTCGGTCAAAGGAAACGGGGGCGCATTGGGCCGGCGGTCCGGGCAGCATGGCGAGGTGACCGACCTGCTGTGGGATGACGTGAAGCACTTCTTCGACCTGGACTTGATGGGGTCGCTGCCGGACGTGCGTGTCCCGAATGCCTCGATGGAGGACTGGCAAGCGGTTCTCGATCTTGTCGCGGAGAAGGGCTGGAAGTACCAGTACTCCGAGGGGGAGACGGTGCTTCCAGTGCCTCGGGCGGAGGCCGTGCTGTCCCGCCCGGCGGATGCCGAGTGCCCGGACCTGCGGGTCTGGCCGACCGCCGATGTGTTGGCGATCTTCCGTTTCCACGCCGACGACGAAGTCGACTTCGACGTTGACCTGCGGGAGTTGCAGGGCCAGGACCGACTTGATGTGCTCTGCGGCTTCCTTCGGGAGATCGGGCGGCGGTTGGGCAAACCGGTGCTGATGGACCCGGAAGGCGACTACGGTCATCCAGTGCTCGGCTTCGACGTCGAGGCTGATCGAGTCGTTCTCCTCGCAGACCCTCAGGTCACGTGACTGAGGCCGACGGCTGCGGCTCGTAGAAGCTTCCGTCGCGGAGCATCGCGAACAGCACGTCGGCCCGGCGCCTGGCGAGGCAGAGCAGGGCCTGGGTGTGGTGCTTGCCCTGGGCGATCTTCTTGTCGTAGTAGGCCCGGGACGCGGGGTCGCCCAGGGCGGCGAACGCGGAGAGGAAGAAAGCCCGTTTGAGCTGCTTGTTTCCCCGTCTGGAGGGCTGTTCGCCGCTGATCGATGGGCCCGATCTCCGGGTCGCCGGGGCGAGTCCGGCGTAGGCGGCGAGGTGGCCAGCGGTCGGGAAGGTGCTGCCATCTCCGACCTCGATCAGAATCCTGGCTCCGGTCCTGACGCCGACTCCCGGCATGGACGTCAGGACCTTCGAAAGAGGGTGAGTCTCCAGCAGTTCCTCGATCCGCCCGGCCATAAGCTTCCGCTGGTCAAGCACGGCTGTGAGCGAGGTGGCAAGGCTCGGGACGATCAGTGCGGCCGCGTCTGTGCCCAGGGCCGTAACGGTCTGCTCCTCCAGGGCGGCGAAGATCTCCTCGACCAGACGCTCAGCCATCCTCGGTGCCTTCGGCCGCAGCAGGGTGACCAGGCGGCGCCTGCCGGCCTTGCGTGTCCGGGCCGGGGAGCCGAACCGCTCCAGGAAGGTGAGGACGGCCGGGTGCTGCAACCGTGGCCCCAGCACCCGCTCCGGTGACGGGTGGATCTGGGTGAGCAGGCCGTGCAGCCGGTTGGCGACGCGGGTGGCCTCGCCGGCCAGGTCGTCGTCGGATCCGACGATCATCTCCAACTCGGCGATCGTCTCGTCCTCGCCCTCAATCGCCCGCAGCGTGTGCGGCATCGCGCGGGCCGCGTCCGCGATGATGAACGCCTCTCTCGCATCGGTCCTGGTCTCGCCCGGGTAGAGGTCGGCGATCCGCCGCATCGTCAGCCCCGGCACCCCCAACCCCCGCCCCCTGCCCTCCCTCACCTCACCCCCCGCCCCACCGCACCCCTCACCCCACCCCGCCCCCGCCCTCCCGTTGTTCGATTGTCCCGGTTCTGTCACGTGCGGGCTTTTTCCGTGGGGGGAGGCAACCTCGCGGCGTTGTTCGGCCCTCTTTCCCCACGCACTGGAGCGGATCACCCACATCACTCGAACTTGGAGCAGCCCGTGACATCGCCGGACATAGCAGCGCGGCGCGCACTGGGGGCCTGTGCCGCCCTGATGGTCGGCGCCCTCACCCTGACCGCCTGCGGTGGCAGCGCCAACGCGAACTCCGGGAAGGGCGACGGCAAGGGCGGCGGATCGTCCAAGTCGTCGTCGGCGACGATCGCCATCTCGGCCAAGGACGGGTCGACGAGCGCGTCGATCAACTCGACCGGCGTGAAGGTCAGCGGGGGCAAGCTGACGGACGTGAGGATGACGGTCGCCGGGAGCGGGCAGGCCGTGGCCGGGGAAATGTCCGCGAACGGCGCGAGCTGGAAGCCCGAGGAGCAGTTGGAGCGCGGGACGAAGTACCAGATCTCGGCGACGGCGAAGGACGCGGAGGGCCGGACGGCGGCGGCGAACTCCATCTTCACGACGGTCACCACGGCGAACAGTTTCATCGGGACGTACACGCCGGACGCGGGGACGACGGTCGGGGTGGGGATGCCGGTGTCGTTCACCTTCGACAAGGCGATATCCGACCGCAAGGACGTGCAGTCGCACATCACGGTCACGTCCAGCGGCGGCCAGAAGGTGGTCGGGCACTGGTTCGGGGCGCAGCGGCTCGACTTCCGGCCCGAGGAGTACTGGAAGGCCGGTTCGAAGGTCACGATGAAGATCGACCTGGACGGCGTCGAGGGCGCGGACGGCGTCTACGGGGTGCAGAAGAAGACGGTCACGTTCACCGTCGGGCGGGCGCAGGTCTCCACGGTCGACGTGAACACGCAGACCATGACGGTCGTCCGGGACGGTTCGACGCTGAAGTCGATCCCGATCTCGTCGGGCAGCCCGCAACACACCACGTACAACGGGCAGATGGTGATCTCCGAGAAGTTCCGGCAGACGCGGATGAACAGCCAGACGGTCGGCCTCGGCGGTGAGTACGACATACCGGACGTGCCGGATGCGATGCGGTTGACGACCTCGGGGACGTTCATCCACGGCAACTACTGGTACAACAAGGGCAATCCGCCGTTCGGCCGGGAGGGCACGAGCCACGGCTGCGTCGGGCTCGCCGACGCGCAGGGGGCGCAGGGTGACACGCCCGCGCACTGGTTCTTCGACAACTCCCTCGTCGGGGACGTGGTGATCGTCAAGAACTCCCCCGACAAGACGGTGTCGCCGGACAACGGCCTCAACGGGTGGAACATGGCGTGGAGCGAGTGGGTCGCGGGCAGCGCCGTCTGATCGTCGGCGGCGTGACAGCGCCGCGGCCGGACGAACCGGCACGGATCGGCGGGCGGAAACGACAGCGGGACGGCTCCCGCACGACCCCGCGGGCGGCGCGGTTTGAGGGGCGCTTGACCGTCACATGACCGTCCCGAGGGAGCTTTGAGCAGGGTTTTTTGACGGATCGCCGGACCGCGCGGGAACTTCCCGCGCGGTCCGGGCGTTTTCCGGGCGTACGTTTTCTCGGTTCCCGGACATGATGTCCGACCGAGGGGCTACGGTATGCACCCACAAGGTGACATGCAGCAACGCCGGGAGAAACCTTGAGCGTTCCGTACGAGACGGCAGCGCACGAACCACCCGAGTCGCCCGAGTCTCCGGAGGAGCACCTCGCGCGACTGCTCGGCCGTGCGCTGAACTCATTCGAACTGCCCGACGAGACGATACGGCGGCTGGACTGCGCGCTGGCGCACGACAGTTCGCTGCACTCCGCGCACCACAGCGCGGGTCGGCACCGTGAGACGTACCGGCACACCTGGCTGCTGGCCGACGGTGCCGCGCTGACCCTCTGGGAGCTGGTGCACGACACGGCGCCGGGTCACGAGGCGCAGCACGAGGTGTACGTCGACGAGGAGGAGTTGCGCACCGCGACCGCGCGGCTGCCGCTGCCGCCGGACGCCCCGGATTTCGAACTGCCGGTGACGGTGCATCTGTCGCCGATCCCCGAGCCCCGTCACACCTATGTGCCGGACGACTCGGCGGACCACGCGCGGCGGCTGCTGCGCCGGGCGGAGAACGGCGACCGGCCGGGCGCGGAGACGGCCGCGCTGCTGACGAAGGCGTTCGCGCACCAGATCACGCAGGCTTTCGGGCGCTCGTGCCGGGCGGGCCGCGCGGGCTTATGTTTCTCGCTCTACGAGCACGCGTTCCTGCTGGACGACGGCACGGAGATCTCCCTGTGGGAGGTCGAGCACACGGCGACGCCCGACGGGCGGCACATGTGCGAGGTGTACGTCACCGAGGAGGCGGCCCGGGACGCGATGGAACGCCGGGCCACGCAGGTCTTCTGACCCCGGAGGCGGACGTCCGACCCCGGGGAGCGGTCTTTCGGTACCGGGAAGCGGTCTTTCGGTACCGGGAAGCGGTCTTCCGGGGCCGGGAGCACCGCGGTCCGGCGCAGCACCCCGATCCGCAGAGCACCGCGGCCCAGGAAGCACCCCGGGCCGCGCAGCGCCGCAGTCCAGGAAGCACCGCGGCTCGGGAAACACCACGGTCCGGGACGGGGGTCCCGGACCGCGATGAGGTTCTACTGCTGCTGTCCTGCTGTCCCGTTCACGCCGTCACGCGGCGACCGGCTGCCTCGTCTCCGAGGGCGTGCCGCCCGTACCGTCCGTGCCGTCCGGAGTGCCGCCCGGTGCCTGCCTGCGGGTGCTCTTGAGGACGACGACCAGGGCGGCCGTCACGCACACGCCCGCCGCGACGGCGACCAGGTAGAGGAACGGGTTGCCGATCAGCGGCACCACGAAGATGCCGCCGTGCGGGGCGCGCAGGGTGGCGCCGAAGGCCATCGACAGGGCGCCGGTGATGGCGCCTCCGACCATCGACGACGGGATCACGCGCAGCGGGTCGGCCGCCGCGAAGGGGATGGCGCCCTCCGAGATGAAGGAGGCGCCCAGCACCCAGGCGGCCTTGCCGTTCTCGCGCTCGGTGGCGTTGAACAGCTTGCCCCGGACGGTCGTGGCCAGCGCCATCGCGAGCGGCGGGACCATGCCGGCCGCCATGACCGCGGCCATGATCTTCATCGCGGAGTCGCTCGGGTCGGAGACGGCGATTCCGGCGGTGGCGAAGGTGTACGCGACCTTGTTGACGGGCCCGCCGAGGTCGAAGCACATCATCAGGCCGAGGAGCGCGCCGAGCAGGATGGCGTTGGAGCCGGTGAGGCCGTTGAGCCAGTCGGTCATCGCCTTCTGGGCGGAGGCGATGGGCTTGCCGATGACGACGAACATCAGGAATCCGACGATCGCCGAGGAGATCAGCGGGATCACCACCACCGGCATGATGCCGCGCAGTGCCGCCGGGATGGTGACCTTCTGGATGGCCATCACGACGCCACCGGCGATCAGACCGGCCGCGAGGCCGCCGAGGAAGCCCGCGTTGATGGTGAGGGAGATGGAGCCGCCGACGAAGCCGGGGACGAGTCCGGGCCGGTCCGCCATGCCGTAGGCGATGTATCCGGCCAGCACCGGCACCAGGAAGGCGAAGGCGACACCGCCGATCTGGAAGAGCAGCGCGGCCCAGCTGTCGGCCTGCGTCCACAGGAAGTGGTCCATGACCGACGGCGCCTTGTTGATCTTGTAGCCGCCGATCGCGAAGCCGAGGGCGATCAGCAGACCGCCGGCGGCGACGAAGGGGACCATGTAACTCACGCCGGACATCAGCCACTTGCGCAGCTTGGTGCCGTAGCCCTCGGTGGCGTCGCCGGAGCGCTCCACCGGGGCGGTGGCGGTGCCGGACGTCGTCTCACCGCGTGCGGCCTTCTCGCGGACCTCGGCGATGAGGGCGCCGGGGCGGTTGATCCCGGCCTTCACGCCGACGTCGACGGTGGGCTTCCCTGCGAACCGGTCCTTCTCGCGCACCGGCACGTCGTGGGCGAAGATCACGCCGTCGGCGGCCGCGATGACGGCCGGGTCGAGCCGGGTGAACCCGGCCGAGCCCTGGGGCTCGACGACGACCTCGACGCCCGCGTCCCGTCCGGCGTTCTCCAGGGACTCGGCCGCCATGTAGGTGTGGGCGATGCCGGTGGGGCAGGAGGTGACGGCGACGATCCGGAAGGGGCGCTCCGGGGAGCCCCCCGCGTCGGCGGAGGAGGCCGTTGCCGACGCGGTGGAAGGCGTTGCCGACGCGGTGGAAGGCGCCGTCGTACTGCCCGCTGCGGCGCCGACGGAGGCCGCCCCCGGCGACGCAGCGGTGTTCTCGGAGGCACCGTCGGCGCTCCCGGCGCCCTCGGCGGCCCCGGATGCTCCCGCACTTCCCGCGGCGCCGGTGTCCGTGCCGTCCGCGTCGCCGCGGATCAGGGCGGCCGCCGTCCGCGCGTCCGGTGCCGCCCGCAGGGCGTCCGTGAACGTGGTGTTCATGAGCTGGCGGGCGAGCGAGGACAGGATGGTGAGGTGGGCGTCGTCGGCGCCCGCCGGGGCCGCGATCAGGAAGATCAGGTCGGCGGGGCCGTCCGGGGCGCCGAAGTCGATGCCCGCGGCGCTGCGGCCGAAGGCGAGGGTCGGCTCGGTGACGTGCGCGCTGCGGCAGTGCGGGATGCCGATGCCGCCGTCGAGGCCGGTGGGCATCTGGGCCTCGCGGGCGGCGACGTCGGCGAGGAATCCGTCGAGGTCGGTCACCCTCCCCTCGGCCACCATGCGTTCGGCGAGGGCGCGTGCCGCCGCTTCCTTGGTCTCGGCGGACAGGTCGAGATCGACCAGGTCCGCGGTGATCATCTCGCTCATCGCGGGCTCCTTCGCACGCGTATCGCCCGGGGGATGTGGTGGGCGGGGGCAGGGACGGGGACGGGGACGGGGACGGGGGGCAGGATCGGGCCGGTCGGGACCGGGGCGGTCGGGACCGGGGCGGTCGGGGGGCGGTGGTTCATGGCGCCGGTTCCGTCAGGGCGCGGTCGAGGGGGACGGCCGAGGTGACCGTCACCGCCGCCGGGTCCAGGTCGGCCGGGGTCGGCATGACGCTGCCCGGGAGCTGGACGGCGGCCGCGCCGTGGGCGACGGCGGAGGCGAGGGCGTCGGGCCCGCTGCCCCCGGCGATCAGGAAACCGGCGAGGGAGGAGTCACCGGCGCCGACGTTGCTGCGGACGGTGTCCACGCGGGCGCTGCCGAACCAGGCGCCCGCGTCGTCGACGAGGAGCTGGCCGTCGGCGCCCAGGCTGGCCAGGACGGCGCGGGCGCCCATCCCGCGCAGCTCCTCCGCGGCCTTGACGGCGTCACCGACGGTCGTGAGCGGACGTCCGACGGCCTCCGCCAGCTCCTCGGCGTTGGGCTTGACCACGTCGGGCCGCTCGCGCAGCGCTTCGAGGAGCGCGCGCCCGGAGGTGTCCAGGGCGATCCGCGCGCCGCCCGCGTGCGCCCGCGCGACGACGTCGGCGTACCAGGCCGGTGCGAGCCCCCGGGGGAGGCTGCCGCAGCAGGCGATCCAGTCGGCGTCGCGGGAGTGGGCGCGGACGGTCTCCAGGAGGAGTTCCTGTTCGGCGGGGCTCAGTTCGGGACCGGGCGCGTTGATCTTGGTGAGGACGCCGTCCGCCTCGGCCAGGGCGATGTTGGAGCGGGTCGCTCCGGTCACCGGCACGGGGGCGACCTCGATGCCCTGGGTGTCGAGCAGATCGGCGACGAGCGCGCCCGGCGCACCACCGAGGGGCAGGACGGCGACCGTGCGCCGTCCGGCCGCGTTGACGGCGCGGGAGACGTTGACGCCCTTGCCGCCGGGGTCCATGCGTTCGCCGGTGGCGCGGATGACCTCGCCGCGCTCCAGCGAGGGCAGCTCGTAGGTGCGGTCGAGGGACGGGTTGGGGGTGACGGTGAGGATCATGCGCGTACCACTTCCGTGCCCCCGCGCTCGATGACGGCGGCGTCGTCCGGGCTCAGCCCGCTGTCGGTGATGAGCAGGTCCACGTCGTCCAGGGCGCCGAAGCGGGCGAAGTGCTCCTGGCCGTGCTTGCCGGAGTCGGCGAGCAGCACCACGCGCCGGGCGGCGGCCATCGCGGCGGTCTTGACGGCGGCCTCGGCGAGGTCGGGGGTGGTGAGGCCGTGCTCGGCGGAGAAGCCGTTGGCGGCGACGAAGAGGACGTCGGCCCGGATCTCGCCGTAGGCGCGCAGTGCCCAGGCGTCGACGGCGGCCCGGGTGCGGTGCCGTACCCGGCCGCCGACCAGGTGGAGCTGGATGCCGGGGTGGTCGGCGAGGCGGGCGGCGATGGGGAGGCTGTGGGTGACGACGGTGAGGGAGGACTCCAGCGGGATGGCGGCGGCCAGCCGGGCCACCGTCGTCCCGGCGTCGAGGATGAGGGTGCCGTCGGTGGGGAGTTCGGCGACGGCGGCCCTGGCGACGCGGTCCTTCTCGTCGGCGGCGGTGCCCTCGCGCTCGGTGAGGTCGGGCTCGAAGCCGAGGCTGCCCGACGGGATGGCGCCGCCGTGCACCCGGCGCACCAGTCCGGCGCGGTCGAGGGCCTTGAGGTCGCGGCGGATGGTCTCCGCGGTGACCTGGAACTCCTCGGCCAGCGACACCACGTCCACCCGGCCGCCGTCGCGGGCGAGCCGCAGGATCTCCTGCTGCCGCTCCGGTGCGTACATGTCCACCTGCCTCCGACTGGATGTCCGACCGTTCCCGTTCGATGCCCGAACGTGTGGTTTCAGTCGGGAGGCTACGCAGAGATTTCCAAAAAGTAAACGGGTTCGGATGCCAGACGGACACAAACGGGCATCGGGAGCGGCAGCGGGGTGGGGGAAGGCGGCACGGAACGCGGAAGGCCGTGATCGCCACCGCCGAGGTCGTCGACACGGTGGCGATCACGGCCTTCGAGACCGAGAGAGGGCGGAGGACCGGGGCAAGCCCCCCGGAGGCCGGGTTCCCCGGAGACCCGGGGTGTCGGGAGATCCCGGACCCCCGGAGACCCGGAGTGTCAGGAGACCCGGGGTGTCAGACGGACACGCCGACCGTCCCCGCGGACTCCGCCGACTCCGCCGGCTCCGCCGGCTCCGCACCGGCGCCCGCGTCCCCCGCACCGCGCGCGCCCTCGACGTCACCTGCGCCGCCCGTGCCGTCCGCGTCACCCGGGCCGTCCTCCTCGCCGTCCGCCCCTTCGAGGTGCTGGGCCGGGCGCTTCGGGAGGGCGAACATCAGGACGAAGATGGCGGCCAGCACCACGGCGACCCAGCCCAGCGCGTTCTGGAAGGCGTCCACGAAGGCCGGTCCCACCTGGGCCGGGGTCAGCCGGTCGCCGATCTGGCCGAAGAAGACCACGGAGACCAGGCCGAGTCCGAGCGCGTTGCCCATCTGCTGCACGGTGTTGATGAGTCCCGAGGCGGACCCGGAGTGCTCGCGCGGGACGCCCGACAGGACGGCGTCCGTCAGCGGCGCGACGATCAGACCCATGCCGACGCCCATCACGACCAGCGGCAGCGCCATCTGCCAGGAGGCGATGGCGAGCCCGTAGTGACCGGCCTCCCAGAGGTAGAGCAGCACGCCGAGGCCCATCAGCAGCGCGCCCGCCTGGAGCACGCCCCGTCCGAAGCGCGGCACCAGCTTCTGCACGGACAGCGCGGCGGCCGTGGAGACGGCGAGCGAGAACGGCACGCCGGTCAGACCGGCGCGCAGCGCGCTCCAGCCGAGGCCGATCTGCATGTACAGCGTCCACACCAGGAAGAAGATGCCGAGCCCGATGCCGAAGACGGTCTGGACGGCGATGCCCGCCGCGAAGCTCTTGACCTTGAAGAGGGAGAGTTCGATCAGCGGGGAGCCGTCCCGGGCCGCCTTGCGCCGCTCGTAGGCCACCAGCACCGCGAAGACGCCGAGCGCGCCCGCCATGGACGCGAACCCCCAGAGCGGCCAGTCCAGTTCCTCGCCGCGGGTCAGCGGGTAGAGCAGCATCAGCAGCCCGAGGGTGACCAGCGCGACGCCGACCAGGTCGAGGCGGAGGGCGCGGGGCGCCTTCGACTCGGTGATGAAGCGGCTGCCGAGGAGGAGGCCGACGACGCCGACCGGCAGGTTGATCAGGAAGATCGGGCGCCATTCGAGGCCGAAGAGGTTCCACTCCGTCAGCAGCGCGCCGAGCAGCGGCCCGGAGACCGCGCCCAGGCCGACGATCGCGCCGAACAGCCCGAAGACCTTGCCGCGCTCATGGGCCGGGAAGGTGGCGTGCACGATCGACAGGACCTGCGGGACCATCATCGCCGCCATGCCGCCCTGGAGGATCCGCGAGGCGACCAGCATCTCCGGGTTCGCGGCGAACCCGCAGAGCGCGGAGGCGACGGTGAAGCCGCCGATGCCGAGCAGGAACAGCCGCTTGCGGCCGTGGATGTCGCCGAGGCGGCCACCGGTGATCAGTCCGGCGGCGAAGGCGAGCGCGTAGCCGGCGGTTATCCACTGGATCTGGCTGAAGGTGGCGCCGGTGTCGCGTTCGATCGACGGGATGGCGATGTTGACGATGGTGACGTCGACGAGGTCCATGAACGCGGCCGTCATCACGATCGCGAGGGCGAACCAGCGCCGCCGGTCTGTGCCACCGGCGGACGGTCCGGCGGACGGTCCGGCGGGCGGGGTGACCGGTGCGGCGACCGTCTCCGCAGAGGTCTCTGGTGAAGTCATGCCCCGAACCTAGGGCCCTCTTAGGTCAGATAGTGTCCTAGATCCGAGGCATCCTCGAGAGTATGACGACCGACACTCCGGCGCGGCTCCTGCACCTCCTCTCGCTGCTGCAGACGCCCCGCGAATGGCCGGGCGGCGAGCTGGCGGACCGGCTCGGCGTCTCCCGGCGCACCGTCCGCCGCGACATCGACCGGCTGCGCGAGCTGGGCTACCCCGTGCAGGCGTCCAAGGGGTCCGACGGCGGCTACCGGCTCGTCGCGGGCAAGGCGATGCCGCCGCTCGTCCTGGACGACGAGGAGGCGGTGGCCATCGCGGTCGGCCTGCGGGCGGGTGCCGGGCACGCGCTGGAGGGCGTCGACGAGGCGTCGGTGCGCGCCCTCGCCAAGCTGGAGCAGGTGCTGCCGTCCCGGCTGCGCCACCGCGTCTCCACCCTCCAGGCCGCGACGACGCCGCTGACCAGCGGGGACGGCGCGAGCATCTCCCCCGAGACGCTCACCGTCATGGCGTCGACGATCGCCGGGCACGAGCGGCTGCGGTTCGCCTACCGGGCCGGGGACGGCACCGCGACGCACCGGGTGACGGAGCCGTACCGGCTGGTGTCGACCGGGCGCCGCTGGTACCTCGTCGCGTACGACCTCGACCGCGACGACTGGCGCACCTTCCGCGTCGACCGGGTCAGCGACCCCTTCGCCACCGGCGCCCGCTTCACCCCCCGTGAGCTGCCGACGGGCAGCGCGGCGGAGTTCCTGCGGCGCTCGATGCGGGGCCGCCGCGCGTCCTACGCGTACGAGGTCACGTTCGAGGCGCCCGCGGACCGGCTCCCGGGGTGGCTCGGCACCCCCGAGCCGGTCGGCGCGGACCGCTGCCGGGTCCGCGCCACGACCGACGACGCCCCGCACTGGCTCGCGGTGAAGCTCGCCATGCTCGGACACGAGTTCACGATCCAGGAACCGGATCAACTGAGGCAGGCGGTAAGGGAGTTGGCAGGCCGCCTGACAAGAGCGACCCCGGACGCCTGACGACGACCGACGATGCCCGACGACGCCGGGGCGTGGGAGACGCCCGAGGCGAGGGAGGCGCCGGGGGTGAAGGAGGCGCCCGAGGACGAGGGAGGCGCCGGGGACAGCGGAGAAGGCAGGGAATCGGTCCCCTCCCTCAGTCCCCCGTCGCGCCGGTGTCCCCTCGCCCCCCGCCCCACCCGAACCCGCCGAGCGACTCCAGGTTGCGCAGGGCCGCCGCCGCCGGGCCGGACGCCCCGGAGGCGGGTGACTCGTCGGCCGCCCAGCTCTCCACCGCGACCCGCACGACCGCTCCGGCGACCGCGGCCGCGAACCGCAGCTCGCCGCCACCGGGCGCGCCGACGCCGGCACTGTCGCCGACGCCGTCGCCGTCCTCCCCCGCGCTCCCCCAGCGCAGCGCCAGCACGCCGACCAGGCGTTCCTCCGCCTCCAGGCAGACCTCGGCCCAGACCCGGGCCAGCGCGGGGCTGGTGTCGGTCAGCCGGATCAGGGTGCGCACGAGCTGCCAGGAGGCCACCGAGACGCCCTCGCCCGGGGTGAAGGTGTAGCGCACGGCGTGCGCGAGCGCCTGCGGGACGGTCAGCTCCGCGGGGGCCGTGCGGACCGCCTCCGCCCACCGCTCGGCGCCCGCCGCGTAGAGCGGGGCGACGGCCTCCTCCTTGGTCGCGAAGTAGCGGTAGAAGGTGCGCGGCGCGATCCCGGCGGCCCGTGCGATGTCCTCGGCGCGGGTGGCGCGCAGCCCCTGGCGCACGAAGAGTCCGGCGGCGGCGCGGGCGATCTCCATCCGGGTGGCGGCTTTGCGTCGTTCGGTCAGCGAGCCCGGCGGCACCGGTACCGAGGGGGCCGCGGACGGCGGCCCGGACGGCTGGGCTGGGTGGGACGGGTGGGGATTCGGTGCCGGGGTGGGGCTGCTCACGTCGGCAGGCTATGCCCATGTGACACAATCTGCCATCCGGCGGGCCACCCCGGGGTTCAGGTCCGGGGTGCCCCGCCGTCCACGCTCCGGACACCGTCGTGACGCCGTCCCGCGGCCGTTCCCCGCACCCCTGACCTGGCGTGACGGTGCCCTGCGCGGGTCCGCGCACGAAGAGAGCCGGGCCCCGGGACCCGGGGGGAGGGTCGCCGGAGCCCGGCTCTGGGAAGGTCCCGGCGCCGGGGGGGATGTGCGTCGGGACGCGTGGTTCGGGAGGGCCCTCGCGATGTCGCCGGGCCCGGTGCGGTGGGGTGGGTGACCCCGGGTCAGTGCGGTCTGTCCGACCGGTGCTGCGCGATCCGATCTCCCGGGGCGGTGCACTCCCCCGGGACGGGTCCCGCGTCCGGGACGGTCCGAACGCTCGGGCCCTGCTGTCTTGTTTCCCGCGAGTCGAACACTTGAAGCGACGACTCAGAGCCATGTTTGCGCGGTCTTTCGCCACCCGGCGTACGCACCGGGCCCGCAGCGTGCCCCGCGGGGTGCTCCATCATGCTCTCTCCCCCTCCGTCCGTCGCCGCGGCCGTACGTTCCCGGCCACCGGCCGCCGGTGCGCCAGGGACTCCGGGGATGCCCGGGACCGCCGGTGCCTCAGCCCCGTCTGCCCGCCCGGCCGCACCACATGCCTGCCCCGCGTACCGGCCGCACCACATGCCCGCACCCGCGCGCCCGAGGCACCGCGTGCCCGGCTGGCCTCCGCGTGCCCGAGGCACCGCATGCCCGGCTGACCTCCGCGTGCCCGAGGCGCCGGATACCTGGCTCGCCCCCACTCGCTCGCCCCCACACGCCCGGGGCGCCGCGTCCCTGCCGTGCCGCACGCCTACGGCACGGCCGCACGCCTACGCCTACCGCGCCCTCGCGTGCCCGCGTGCCCGCGGCGCCGTGTCAGGCCGCGGCCTCGAAGCCCGTGTCGCGGGCCAGCTTCTTCAGTTCGAGCAGCGCGTGCTTCTCGATCTGCCGGATCCGCTCGCGGGTCAGCCCGTGCTCCTTGCCGACCTCGGTCAGCGTGCGCTCGCGGCCGTCGTCGATGCCGTACCGCATCTTGATGATGGACGCCGTGCGCGGGTCGAGGCGGCCGATGAGGTCGTCCAGCTCCTCGCTGCGCAGCAGGGTCAGCACGGACTGCTCAGGGGAGACCGCCGACGTGTCCTCCAGGAGGTCGCCGAACTGCGTCTCGCCCTGGTCGTCCACGGCCATGTTCAGCGAGACCGGGTCGCGCGCCCAGTCGAGGACGTCGACGACGCGCTCGGGGGTCGAGCCCAGCTCGGCCGCCACCTCGGTCGGCTCCGGGTCGCGCCCGTGCTCGCGGTTGAACTCGCGCTGCACACGGCGGATGCGGCCCAGCTCCTCCACCAGGTGGACGGGGAGGCGGATGGTGCGGGACTGGTCGGCTATCGAGCGGGTGATCGCCTGGCGGATCCACCAGGTCGCGTACGTGGAGAACTTGAAGCCCTTGCGGTAGTCGAACTTCTCCACCGCGCGGACCAGGCCCGCGTTGCCCTCCTGGACCAGGTCGAGCAGCGGCAGACCGCTGCGCGGGTAGCGGCGGGCGACCGCGACGACCAGACGGAGGTTGGAGCGGATGAAGATGTCCTTGGCCCGCTCGCCGTCGGCGATCAGGGCGTCCAGCTCCTCGCGGGTGACGGTGGCCCGTGACTCCTCGGACCCTTCGAGCACCTGTCGCGCGAACACACCCGCCTCGATCATCTGCGACAGCTCGACCTCCTTGGCGGCGTCGAGCAGCGGCGTGCGCGCGATCTCGTCGAGGTACATGCCGACCAGGTCACGGTCGGCGATCTCGCCGGCGCGGGCGCGGACACTGCTTGCCGCGTCGGCCGTCTCGCCGGTGGCGGACTGACGACGGGCGACGGCACGGGTTGCCATGCGAGCTCCCTTGCGATGGTGGGCTGGCGGGTGGTCCTTCAGACACCCGGGCACTCACCGTCGAGTACCCGTCGGCACCTTCTCGGGTGCCCAGCATCTGATGGAAACAACGACTGGAATCCGGACAGAATTCCCAACCCGTCCCCCGATTTTTCTGATCATGCAGTACCCTGTGCCGCCCCGGCGGTGCGCCTGATGCGGACGGAACCCGCAGAGGCGCAGGTCAGACCGGGAGTCGCGGGGGATCCCGACACGCTCACCGGCCTCTGAGACCACTCGGCGCGTGAGACGTCCCTCACGTTCGGCACCACCGTTCTCCGTAGCGGAGAGCGCCGGTCGTGGCCGCTCTCCCACCCTGAAGACGGTCCGCACCCGCCGATGGTTGCCACGGATGCGGACACACAGGAGATTCTGGGCCGCACCCCGCCCAGCCCCGCCCTGCCCTGCCCCACGCCGCCCTCGTCGCGCGTATCGCGCCAAACGCGCGTACGAAACCCCGGCCGGGACGGCGATCCGCTCCGGGGGCCTCAGCCGAACTGCACGGACCGCTTCGCGAGGCCCATCCAGAACCCGTCGATGACGGACCTCCGGGTGTCCAGCTCACCGGTCGCGTCCGCCGCGCCCAGGGTGACGAAGAGGGGGGCGAAGTGCTCGGTGCGCGGGTGCGCGAGCTGCCCTGACGGGGACTTGTGCGCGAAGTCGAGCAGCGCGTCGACGTCACCGGAGTCGAGCATCCGGTGACCCCAGTCGTCGAACTCGGCCGACCAGCCGGGCACGCCGGGGCCGGTGTGGCGCAGCGCGGCGAGGTTGTGGGTGAAGAACCCGGAGCCGACGATCAGCACGCCCTCGTCCCGCAGCGGCGCGAGCCTGCGCCCGATCTCCATGAGCCGCACCGGGTCGAGGGTCGGCATGGAGACCTGGAGGACCGGGATGTCGGCCTCCGGGAACATCTCGACGAGCGGGACGTAGGCGCCGTGGTCGAGACCGCGGTCGGGGATGTCCTGCACCGGCGTGCCGGGGGCGCGCAGCAGCTTCCGCACGGACTCGGCGAGCGCGGGGGCGCCGGGGGCGTCGTACGTCACCCGGTAGTAGTGCTCGGGGAAGCCCCAGAAGTCGTAGACGAGCGGGACGGCGGTGGTGGCGCCGAGCGCGAGCGGGGCCTCCTCCCAGTGCGCGGAGACCATGAGGACGGCCTTGGGGCGCGGCAGACCGGCGGCCCAGGCGGCGAGTTCACCGGGCCAGACGGGGTCGTCGGCGAGCGGCGGGGCGCCGTGGCTCAGATAGAGGGCGGGCATGCGCTCCTGGGTGGCGGCGGACATGGCGGCGACTCCCTACTTGAAACCTCAAATTCATGTACGGCTCAGCGTACGCCGCACTTGTTTAACTTTCAATGAGGGTGCTCGTACAGTGGAGCCCATGAACACGGCATCCGAGAACCCGCGCTGGCTGACCGACGAGGAACAGCGGGTCTGGCGCGCGTATCTGCACGCCACCACACTCCTGGAGGACCATCTCGACCGGCAGCTCCAGCGGGACGCCGGCATGCCGCACGTCTACTACGGGCTGCTCGTCGGCCTCGCCGAGGCGCCGCGCCGACGGCTGCGGATGACCGAACTGGCGATGAAGGCGAAGATCACCCGCTCCCGCCTCTCGCACGCGATCGCGCGCCTGGAGAAGAACGGCTGGGTGCGCCGCGAGGACTGCCCCTCCGACAAGCGCGGCCAGTTCGCGGTCCTCACCGACGAGGGGCTGACGGTGCTGGAGCGCACGGCGCCCGGTCACGTCGGCGCGGTCCGGCAGGCGGTGTTCGAGCGGCTCACCCCCGAGCAGCAGAAATCCCTCGGCGAGATCATGCAGATCGTCGCCGAGGGACTCCAGCCGAACGAGGCGGGCGCCGACCTCCCCTGGCTGCGGTAGACACGGGCCCGCCCGCGGCGCGACCGGGGGCGGGCGCGTCCGCGCCTTTTGCCGAGGGTGATCGGCGGCCGGTGACCTTCGACGGGCGACGGCGACCGCTGAGCGCGGATCACCGGCCACCGTCACCCGCCGTGGCGGCCCACCGTGGCCGCCGTCACGGCCGCCGTCGTAACGGTCGTCGTGACCGCCGTCGTGGCCGCCGTCGTGGCTGGCCGCCGTCACGGCCGCCGTTGCGACAGCCGCCGTGGCGGTCGCGTCCGGTCAGTGGGCGATGACCGGCACCGGGAGTTCGTCGTCCTGGTCGCTGTCCGAGCCGGTGGTGACCACGTGGGTCTCCGGGCGTCCGGCGTTGACGAAGACCGTGACGATGACCGCGGCCAGCAGCAGCATGCCGACGGCGAACCAGATGGCGGCCGTGTAGCCGTGCACCATGCCCTGCAACTGGACCAGCTGCCGCTGGGACCCGGAGCGGGCGCCCGCGATGTGGCCGGTGATGTACCCGGTCGTCGCGGAGGCGGCGATCGTGTTCAGCAGGGCGGTGCCGATCGCGCCGCCCACCTGCTGCGAGGTGTTGACCATCGCGGAGGCGACACCGGCGTCCCGGGGCTCGACGCCCAGGGTGGCCAGGGACATGGCCGGCATGAACGCCGTACCCATGCCGAGTCCGAGCAGCAGCATCGCGGGCAGGATCGTCGAGGCGTACGACGAGCCGATCTCCAGTCCCGTCATGAGCAGCATGCCGACGGCGGCGACCACGAAACCGGGCGCCATCAGCATCCGGGCCGGGAGGCGGGTCATCAGCCGGGTGCCGATCTGGGTGGAGCCGACCATCATGCCGACGACCATCGGCAGGAAGGCGAGGCCGGTCTGGATCGGGGTGAAGCCCTTCACGACCTGGAGGTAGTAGGTCAGGAAGAGGAACGTGCCGAACATCGCGATGATCGCGATGCCGAGGGAGAGGTAGATCCCGCCGCGGTTGCGGTCGGTGACCACGCGCAGCGGCAGCAGCGGCGCCTTGACCCGGGACTCGGTGACGGCGAACGCGATCAGCAGCACGGCCGACGCGACGAACAGCGAGACGGTGACCGCGTCGCTCCAGCCGTCGGACTCGGCGCGGGTGAAGCCGTAGACCAGCGAGACCAGGCCCAGCGTGGACAGGACGACGCCGGGGATGTCGAGCGGGGAGCGGTTGCGGCCGCCCTCGGGCTCACGGACGACGAAGTACGCGCCGAGCGCGGCCACGATCGCGAACGGGATGTTCACGAAGAACGTCCAGCGCCAGTCGAGGTACTCGGTGAGGACACCGCCGAGGATGAAGCCGACGGCGCCGCCGCCACCGGCGATCGCGCCGTAGATGCCGAACGCCTTGGCGCGCTCCTTGGCGTCCGTGAACATCACGGCGAGCAGGGAGAGCGCGGCGGGCGCGAGGAGCGCGCCGAAGACGCCCTGGAGGGCGCGGGCGCCGAACATCATGGCGCCGCTGGTGGCGGCGCCGCCGAGCGCGGAGGCGAGGGCGAAGCCGGTGAGGCCGGTGACGAAGGCGCGCTTGCGGCCCCAGAGGTCGGCGACGCGTCCGCCGAACAGGAGCAGCCCGCCGAAGGCGAGGGCGTAGGCGGTGACGACCCACTGCCGGTTGCCGTCGGAGATGCCCAGGTCGGTCTGGGCCGAGGGCAGGGCGATGTTCACGATGGTGGCGTCGAGGACGACCATCAGCTGGGCGAGCGCGATGAAGACGAGCGCTTTCCAGCGGTTGGCGTCGCCGGGCTTGCCGACGGCGCCGCGAGCCGGAGCGGCGGTTTCAGACATGGAGGTACCCACTTCGGGACTTTCGTGACGGAACAAGGTGGTGTGAGCGCGGAGCAGGGCGTGGCGGACCACGGGACGTCGACGGTGACGGCCGTGGAGGCGTGGTTCGGGTTCGACGGTGACGGGCCGGGCGCTGCCGGGGGCCGGACCTGAGTGGGAGCCGCCGCGGCCCTGGGGCCGGGTTGGGTCAGGTCGGTCGGCCGGTTCCGCCGGTTCGGGGTCGGGCCCGCCGGGACGGACCGGCCGGATCGCGGGGACCCGGAGGGACCGGCCGCGCGGGAGGCGCGGAGCCGGGGTCGAGGCGGTGGACGGGACGGACGACGGTGTCGCTGTCGCTGTCGCTGTCGCTGTCGCTGTCGAAGACGGTGACGGTGACGGTGACGGTGACGGTCAGGGCTGTCAGGACTGCCGGAGGACCTCCATGGTCACGGTCGTCCCCGGCAGGACGGAGCGGGCCGGGGCGCGCAGTCCGTCGAGGAACAGTTGCAGATGGCGGTGGACGAAGCTGTCGACGCTGAGGCAGGCCGCGCCGGCCGGGGGCCGGCTGAGCTGCGCCACGGCGACCATCACGTCACCGACGCCGACGTCGGGACGGAGCCGGCCCGCCGCCCTGGCGCGGTCCATGATCTCCCCGACGGTCCGCTCGACCCGCTGCCGGGCCGCCTCCAGGTCGGGGTGGCTCTCGTCGAAGGTGCTGGAGATCATCGGGCACAGGGCGCTGATCCGCTCGTCCCCCGCGGTGTGCACGAAGCGCTCCAGGGCCGCGAAGGCGTCCCCGCCGGCCGCGAGCGCCGTCTCGGCCGCCTCGGAGGTGCGGTCCATGACGGAGCAGACGACGTCGCGGACCAGCGCGTCCCGGTCGGGGAAGTGGCGGTACACCGTGGCGTTGCCGACACCGGCCCGGCGGGCGATCTCGTCGAGCGGGACATGGGGCCCGTGCTCGACGAACATCTCGCGGGCGGCGGAGACGATCCGCTCCCGGTTGCGCTGGGCGTCGGCACGCGGCCGGGTCACCTTGCGCACGGGACTTGCGGTGGCCGTCACGGCGTACTCCCTGGGTTCGAAGGTCGGTGTGCGCGATCCGGGGAGGGCGTCCCCGTTTCGCTCGGACACGGGTTCAAACGGGGAAACCGTCCCCGGTTATTTCCCGCCACCGGGAAACATTCGGTGACCTGAGTCACACCTGCGCCCGCGCCCGGCGCGACGGGCACCGATCCGCCCGCGGACCAGCCACGTTCGGGCGCTCCCAGCGCGCGCCCGCGCGCCCCCCGGCCGAGGGTGATCGGAAGGGGGCAGCCGGTGACCGGTGGCTGCCGCGACGAAAGGTGCGCGCATGCAGCAGCCGGCCAGACGTCGGATACGCACGCGCCGCGTGGCCGCCCTCGCCTCCGTGACCGCCCTGACCCTCACCGTCAGCACCTCGGCGGGGACCGGGCACCTCACGAGGGCGACGTCCGGCTCCGGCGCCGGTCCGATAGCCATGGCCCGCGGCACCGCGCTCGAACCCTGCATGATCAACGGCGGGCACGCCGTCCAGATGTCCGAGGGCGTCCCCACCACCGGCGGCTACTCCCGCTCCACCGGCACCGTCCGCGCCCTGAACCTGATGGTCGACTTCTCCGACGCCCCCGGCCAGGGGGACGCCCTCGACCGGTTCCGTGAGTTCTTCCCGCAGACCCAGGAGTGGTTCCGCACCGCGTCCTACGGCCGCCTCGACTACCGTCCCGAGGCCCCCATACCCCGCTGGCTGCGGATGCCGAAGTCGTTCAAGGAGTACGGGATAGAACGCGGCGCCCCCTTCGACCCGGCCTACCGCGACCTCGTCCAGGACATCGTCTCCGCCGCCGACCCGCAGGTCGACTTCCGCTCGTACGACTTCCTCAACGTGCTGGTCACCCCGAACGCCGGTCCCTCCGCCCTCGACACGGTCCTGTCGGTGACGTTCGCGGGCAACCCGGACGCCCCGATCGCCGACGGCGTCCCGATCGCCAACGCGTCGTTCGTCTACTCCCGCCAGGACGACGGCTCCGGCTCCTACGCCCGCACCGGCTTCCGGGTGCTGCCGCACGAGAACGGCCACGTCTTCGGCCTGCCCGACCTCTACACCCAGGAGGGCGGGGGCGCGGTCGGGCACTGGGACATCATGAGCGAGGACTGGGGCGTCGACAACGACCTGCTCGGCTGGCACAAGTGGAAGCTGGGGTGGCTCGACGAGTCCCAGGTGAAGTGCGCGGCGCGGCGCGGGACGTCCGAGTTCACGCTGACGCCGCTGGCCCGCGCGGGCGGCCCGAAGCTCCTGTTCGTCCCCCTCGGCCGGGGTTCCGGCTACGCGGTGGAGGTGCGCACCCGGGAGGGCAACGACGAGGCGGTCTGCCGTCCGGGGGCGCTGATCTACAAGGTCGACGCGAACGTCGACACCGGGATGGGCCCGGTGAAGGTCCTCGACGCGCGCCCCGACAGCGGCGGCTGCACCCGCAGCCCGAACGTCCACGCGGAACTCTCCGACGCCCCCTTCGTCCAGGGCGAGACCTTCAAGGACGCCGGCCGGGGAGTCCGCATCGCGGTGACGGGAACGGACCCGGCGGGCGGCTACCGGATCACGGTGACCCGGGAGTGAGCCCGGACGCGGCGGCCTCGGGCACCCCGGGACGCCGTCGACGTCCGGAGGGGGACGACGGCGCGGGGGTCATGGAGCCCCAGATCCGCGCATTACCGTAGGCGTGCCCTGATCGCCGTACCGGAGAGCCGATGCCCGCGAACCCTGAACCGGAGCCGTCCGCCGTACCGGCGGAGGCGGTCGCGCCCCTGATCCGCGGGGTGGCCGTGCTGCGGGCGCTGACCGAGGCGGGCGGCACGCTGAGCCCGAGCGGGCTGGAGCGGGCGACCGGCCTGGCCCGCTCCACGGTGGACCGGGTCACCGCGACGCTCGCCCGGATGGGGTACGTGCGGCTGGACGGCCGTGACGCGGTCCTCGCCCCGAACGTGATGCGGCTGGGCAACGCGTACCTGGCCGCGCTGCGGCTGCCGTCGCTGCTGAACGCCCACGCGGACGCCTTGGCCGACGAGTTGGACGAGTCGGTGTCGCTCGCGGTGCCCGACCGGGACGGCATCCGCTTCATCCACCAGGCGACCAGGCGCCGCGCGATGTCGCTGAGCTTCCGCATCGGGGACCTGCTGCCGTCCGAACGCACCGCGCCTGGACCGCTGTTCGCGGCGGAGTGGACGGAACGGGAGTGGCACGACTGGCACGCCAGGACCGCGGGGAACAGAGCCCCGGGCCACCCGGCCGACCCCCCGCGTCCCGACTGGGAGACGCCCCTCCCCCCGCCGAGACCGTCACCGACCGCACCCGAACTCCCCTCCCCCACCGCGTCGTTCGCCCAGCGGGTGCGGGAAGCGGCGGACGCGGGCTGGGCGTTGGACGACCAGTTGATCGAACCGGGCCTGGTGGCGGTCGCGGTGCCGGTGCGGGACCCGCGCGGCGGCCGGACGGTCTGCGCGGTGAGCGTGGTGAGCCACACGAGCAGGCACTCGGCGGCGGACCTGCGGGACACCCTGCTGCCGAGGCTGCGCACGGCGGTGGCCGCGATGGAACGGACGCTGCGGGCGGCGGGCCCGGCACGGCAGGCACCGGCGCCGTCCGGGCTGGCGGCGTGGACGGGGTCGTCGAAGCAGGAGCTGGGCCGGGACTTCGTGGAGTCGCTGGCCCGCGGGCTGACCGTGCTGACGGCGTTCGGCGAGGGCCGGGCGGCGCTCACCCTCACCGACGTGGCGAAGGCGACGGGCCTCGCGCGGGCGACGGCCCGGCGCGCGCTGATCACGTTCGAGCACCTGGGCCTGGTGGAGCCGGGCGAGGACCCGCGGACGTTCACGCCGACGCCCCGGGTGCTCTCCCTCGGCTATCCCCCGCTGTCCCGCACGACGCTGCCCCGGATCGCGACCCCGCACCTGGCGTCGCTGTCGGCGCGGACGCACGAGTCGTCGTCGCTGGCGATCCTGGTGCCGGGCGCGGACGGCCCGGCGGAGGTCCAGTACACGGCGCGGGTGGCGACGACGCGGGTGATGAGCGTGAACCTGGCGGTGGGCACGCGGCTGCCGGCGTACGCGACCTCGCTGGGCCGGGTCCTCCTGGCGGACGCCCCGCCCGCGCTGCCGTCACCGCTCCCCCGCCTGACCCCGCGCACGGTCACCGACCCGGCGGCCCTCACGCACCTGCTGGAGCGGGCGCGGGCCGAGGGATTCTCGCTGGTGGACGAGGAGTTGGAGGAGGGCCTGCGTTCGATCGCGGTCCCGATCCGCGACCGCGCGGGCCGCACGGTCGCGGCGGTGAACATCGCCCTGCACGCGGCCCGCCACACGATCACGGAGTGCGAGACGCACCTGCTCCCGGCCCTGCGCCGAACGGCGACGGACATCGAACGCGACCTCAGGGTGGCGTCCCGCTTCACCCGGATCCCCCTGACCTGAGCACGGCGCACACGACCTCGGGCTGACGCCGCGCTCTCCCCGGGCCGGACACCCCCACCGCCCGCCCCGCCGCCCACGGCCAACCCGCTACACTGACGGCGGTGGCTCGGCCCGCAGGGCGGTCCCACCATCCCTGCCGGAGCGACCAGGGGCCCAGCCCCGTCCTCACTCCGACAGACCCCGCCTTCGTAGCTCAGGGGATAGAGCACCGCTCTCCTAAAGCGGGTGTCGCAGGTTCGAATCCTGCCGGGGGCACCAGCCAAAAGGCCCCGGACCGATCATGGTCCGGGGCCTTTGACATCTACTTCTGACATCGGGGGGAGGCGGCGCCGTTCCCGGCCGCAGGCACATCGTGACGAGCGTGGGGAGCTCCCATCCCGTCCGCCGTCGACCCAGGCAGAGCCGAGCAGACGCGGCCCATGGCGTCCAGGTCGTTCGTCCAGTGGGGCGCTCCACCTGGACGCCATGAACCATGCCCGCTCCACAGACGTGTGGGTCGACGGCGGACGGGATGAGAGCTGGGGTGGGGTGTGGTGAAGGAGGTTAGTTCGCAGACCCCGACTCGCCAGTCAGCGACGCACCGTCGTACGCTGACAGTGCGTCTACCAAGATTCGTTCGAGTGAGGGAGCCGTGGCCCTCTAGACAGAGAAGCCACGATCCGATCCAATGACACTCCTCCGGACGACTCGATGCTCGACCGCTTGGGCAAAAAGGAGGAGGGGTGAAAGGCCGATGGCCCTCCACCCCTCATGGGTAAAACTGGCGTTAGATGGCTGCAACCATCAAGCGCCTCGGCTAGGCAGTTCGCGCCTGGCTCAGCGTCCGGTAGGCGGCTTCGCCCTTGCGGTCGATGCACGGCGGGAACGTAGCGCCAGCCTCATGGAAGGTGGACACCCCGTACTGGTCGGTGTAGACACCCGTCGCGGGCACACGCTGTCCGGTCTTCCACTCGCCGTTGGGCCCCTTGGGCCCGTGTCGTCGATTCATGTCGATTCTCTTTCTGTGCTGGATGAGTGATTCCGTGGACGTCATTGATCTGAACTCACGGAGGGCCCCGGCTTCGGACGAAGCGCGCTCCGCGACATGCATGTGCGGAAGCGGCTGGTTCGAGCTGAGGGTCCCGGGCAGCACCAAACAAGGAGCTGTCTGCATGCGCCAAGACGGCTCCATTTCGGGGTATGCCGGACAACCTCACTGCATGGAGTGCGGCACCCCCTGGACCCCTCGGTAGCAACACGCTAGTCCTCAACCTTGTCCCCCGGAGTTTCATCGGGGGCGGTCGCCTTGAGGACCCAAGACCGGTCAGGCATCCGGTCGACCAGCCCACTCTTGAGAGCACGCTGGTAGATCATGTTGATCGCGGACTTGGGGGTCCGCCATGTCGGATCCACCCAGCCGCGGCGCGTCCACTCCTCGATGATGTCGGGCATGCGCATCGGGCCTCGCGCATCGGCCAAGATCTGCGCAGCCCGACGCACGGTCGGGGACGGCTCCCCCCTCCTGCGTGTCACTCGATCTTCGCCAGCTTGCACCGCCTGTGCTTCCTCGACGGCAGGCTGCAGTTCGAAGCTCCGCCCTGCGTCCCCCGGCTCGAAGATCTGCTTGAGCCCGTACACAACGGACCGCAGGTTGCGCACGCGTTCCCGCACATCGCGAAGCTCATTCTCAGCTTCTACGAGTTGCCGCTGCGCCACCTCCAGTGCATCCCGGAGTGCTTGGTTCTCTCCCATGATCCTCAGGATAACACATCTGAACGCGCGCCATGGTGGCAACGTTTAAACGACGCGTTCAGGTGAGGGTAGCTACTAGCCCTCTCCGAGGTGTCGATAACCTTGGAAACGCAGGTTCACGAGCTGGAATCTGAGCTTCCGCTCCCATGGATCGCCCGCAGCTACTTCGAACAAACAGTCGCATCGAGGTTCTCAACGCGTCCTGGGGCGGCAAACGCTCCCTCTTCTATCGACCAGCCGCTCTGCACTTCCGCGGCCGGGACTCAGCCTCGGTACTCCGCAAAGCACTCGTTCTGTAGAGCGCCAGAGCAGCCGTGTCCCATCCGTGCCCGATCGATCAGGAACTCACGGGAAACCACGGTCACGAACGGGCAGCGCGCACACCGAAGATCCCCGACCGATGTTCCCGGTCAGGGGCCTTCAGCCTGTGCGGTGGGTGTGGGATTTGAACCCACGGTGGCTCTCGCCACGACGGGTTGGGGTAGGGCGCTCAGTCACCAGTGAAGACAGGGACGATCACTGCTGCGATCGCAGAGAGCAGGCCCGCTACGGCCAAGAAGGCGTTGAACTTCTCTTTCGCGGTCGGGAAAACGGCGCGACTCACGTCCCCGACCTTGCTTCGGAGCACGATCATCTTGAGCTTCTGCCACCGATGTTGGCGGTTTCGACACCCCATCAGTACGCCGTAGGCGTTGTTCCGGCAGTACGTCCTGCCGTCGCGGTTGACCGCCCCACACCAGACCGGCACCTGGAAGGAGGCGTAAGCGAATACCGCGATGGACAACGCGGCGACGGTGGCAGGGCGGGAAGCCGCACAGGGAGCTGAGGCGACCGTCTTCACGTCCGACACCGACGACATGGACCGGCTCCTCGCCGGACGCTCCGTGCGGGTCGAGAAGGTCTGACGGAACGCCGCCCGCGCAGCGGCCAGGTCCGGTGGCGGCTCGGCCGGCGTGCCCGTGGGCGGGCGTCCGGCGGGATCACCCGTCACCCGCCGCGATCAGAATCCGCCCGCCGTACAACCACTCGCCCCTCTCATGTATCCCACTCCTCGTACGACTGTCCGTGGGACGGTCACATGCTCAAAAGGGGATGCAGTGAGCAGTGTCGGAAGACCCCGTCTGGCCGCCGCGACCGCGGTGGTGATCTCCATGACGGGCACTCTTGTCGCGGTCGCCGGGGCCCCGGCGTCTGCGGCGGCCTGCGCGACGAACGCCTACACCCGGCAGTACTTCGCGAACACCGGGTTCTCGGGGTCGCCGAAGCGCACGGACTGCGACACCGTCATCGACGAGAACTGGGGCTCCAAAGCGCCTGGGGTCTCCGGCCTCGGCAAGGACAACTTCGGGGTCCGCTGGACCGTGAAGCGCGACTTCGGCTCCGGTGGTCCCTTCTCGTTCGCCGCCTCCGGCCAGGACGGCATCCGCGTCTACCTCGACGGCACCCGCAAGATCGACCTCTGGAAGAACGGGTCCAGCACCGTCTCCAAGACCGTCAACCTCACCGTCCCCCGCGGCACCCACACCCTCCGCGTCGACTACGTCAACTGGACCGGCGCCGCCGCCGTCAAGTTCGCCTACACACCCCGCACCGGCGCCACCGTGGACAAGGTCGCCCCGCTCACCCCCACCGGGCTGTCGATAGCCCGTGACGCCGGTTCCGGACGGAACTTCATGCGCTGGACGGCGAACAAGGAGATGGACCTCGCGGGTTACCGCGTCTACCGCCGCACCCCCGCCCAGACGTCCTTCGGCGCTCCCCTCGCCACGGTCACCGGCACGTCCTTCACCGACACCACCGCCGGGGACACCACCCACCTCTACGAGATCCGCGCCGTCGACAAGTCCGGCAACCTGTCCGCCGGGACCGCCGACGTCTCGGTCACCGGGAACCCCGTCTTCCTGCGCCAGTACTTCGCGAACACCGGCTTCACGGGCACGCCGAAGCGCACGGACACCGACACCGCGATCGACGAGAACTGGGGCTCGAACGCGCCCGCGGTCACCGGCGTCGGCAAGGACAACTTCGGGGTCCGCTGGCAGATCACCCGTGACTTCGGCTCCGGTGGTCCCTTCTCGTTCGCCGCCTCCGGGCAGGACGGCATCCGCGTCTACCTCGACGGCACCCGCAAGATCGACCTCTGGAAGAACGGGTCGAGCACCGTCTCCAAGACCGTCAACGTCACCGTCCCCCGCGGCACCCACACCCTCCGCGTCGACTACGTCAACTGGACCGGCGCCGCCGCCGTCAAGTTCGCCTACACCCCCCGCACCGACGCCACCGTGGACAAGGTCGCCCCGCTCACGCCCACCGGGGCGAAGGTGGTGTACGACGAGGCCACCGACTCCGCCACCCTCTCCTGGGCTCCCAACAAGGAGATGGACCTCGCCAACTACTGGGTCAGCCGGGGACAGGCGGCGGGTGGCTTCGGGGTCACGGCCCTGACCCCGAAGACCTCCTGGACGGACACCGGACTGCCCCGCAACGGCAGGCCCGTCCGCTACTACATCAACGTCACCGACCGTGCCGGGAATCTGTCCGGGAGCACGGCCGTCCTGACGGTCAACACGGTCGACACCGTCGTGCCGACGACGCCCTCCCTCTCCGTGTCCCATCTGGCGGGCAGCACCAGCTCGCTGACGATCGGCTGGGGCAACCTGACCAGGGGCGAGATAGAGACCGGCGGCACCGTCAGCGTCTACCGGTCCACCGGCGACACCCTCGGGGACAGTCCCCGTCTCGTCGGGACGGTGTCGAAGGACTCCCCGAAGCCGTCGCCCTACGCGTACGTCGACGAGCTGCCGGCCTTCGACGGCACCACCTACACCTACGGCATCAGGGTGACCGACGCCGCCGGGAACACGTCCCCGATGTCCGCGCCGAAGACGGTCACCCCCGACAGCGTCCCCCCGGCCCCCCTCACCGGTCTGACCGCCACGCCCCGCGCCGACGGCGTCCTGCTGAGCTGGGACGCCCCCGCCGAGAGCGGGCTGACGTACGCCGCCACCCGTGTCGTCCGGCGGCCGGACGGCAGCACCGGCTACGACAGCGACGGGTGCGCCGACGCCGCCGACCCCAAGAAGCTCACCGCCCTGCCGAACGCGATGCTGTGCGCCGGACCGGCCGACGGCGAGACGGTGACCTTCCTCGTCACCGCGATCGACCCGTGGGGCAACCGCATCGCCCCCGAGCTGGCCCCCACCGTCACCACCACCGAACTCGACAACAGGCCCGACGACGCCCGCGGCGAGGACTCCGGTCTGCTCACCGTGCTCAACCCCGACGCCGTGACCAGGCTCGGCCGCCTGGAGTGGGCCTGCTCCGACCCGGCGGCCTGCGCCGGCATCACCGAGTACCGCGTGGAGCGCTGGAACGGGGCCACCGGGACGTACGAGGCCGTCACCACCGTCGCCACGGCCCCGAACCGCTGGTACCACGTCCCCGTCCGCCTGCCGCTGGGCGAGACGTCGTTCCTCCGGATCACCGGCGTCCTCGCCGACGGCACACCGGCCGCCGTGGTGCACCACGCGGCGGCCAAGGGCGACTACGTGTGACCCCGGGGACCGTGCCGCCGGCTTCCCGGCGGTGACGGGGATTCAGGCCGCGGCGGATCGGGGGGACGTCCGCGGCGGAACCTGACCGCCCGGGGGGGCCGGCGTGCGTCCTGCGCGCGACGGCGGTGAGGGCCGCGCCCCCGGGCTCGCGGCCCTCACCGCCCCGAACACGGGCCACCGCAACGGCGGTTGGGCGGACACCCCGCCCCAGCACCCCGTCCTCAGACCTCCACCACCCGTACCCCCTCCGGTGCCTCCACCGTCACCGTGCCCGTCTCCGTGACCGTGATGTCCAGGGCCGCGTCCGCGATGCGCAGGCCCGTCAGGGTCAGGGGGCCGTAGGACGACGCGAAGGCCGGGGTCAGGGTGACGGTGCCGGTGGGGGCGTCCGCCTCCAGGCCGAGGGCCGACTGGAGGACCGCCACCGACGCCGCCGCCGCCCACGCCTGGGGACGGCAGGACGCCGGGTAGGGAGCGGGGTCCGGGGTCTCCTCGGCGCCGTGGCCCGCGAACAGCTCCGGGAGGCGGGCCGCGAAGGACGTCGACGCCGTCAGCAGCCCCTGCGAGAGGGACGCCGCCGCGGCCGGGAACCCCGCCCGCGCCAGGCCGCGCACCGCGATCGCCGTGTCGTGCGGCCAGATCGAACCGATGTGGTAGCCGTACGGGTTGAAGCCCACCGACTCCGTGCTCAGCGTGCGCAGCCCGTGCCCCGAGTCCAGGTCGGGCGCCGCCAGACGGGCCGCCAGCAGGGCGCTCTCCTCGCGGTTCAGCAGCCCCGTGCCCAGCAGATGCCCGAAGCCCGAGGTGACCGAGTCGACCGGCAGCCCCTCGCCGTCCAGCGCGACCGCCGGGTACCTGCCCCGCTCGTCCTCGACCCAGAAGCGGGCCCGGAAGCGCTCGGCGAGGTCCTCGGCCCAGCGCTCCCACTCGTCCGCGCCGGGCCGCCCGAACGCCCGCAGCAGGGCGGCGCCGCCGCGTGCGGCCTCGTACGCGTACGCCTGCACCTCGCACAGCGCGATCGGCGTGCCCGCCAGGCGGCCGTCACGGTGCCTGATCGAGTCCTCGGAGTCCTTCCAGCCCTGGTTGGACAAGCCGTGGCCGGTCTGGTCGACGTACTTCAGGAAGCCGTCGCCGCTCGCGTCCGCCTGCTCGCGCATCCAGGACAGGGCGGCCTCCGCGTGCGGCAGCAGGTCGGCGACCTCGGCCTCGGGCAGGCCCCAGCGCCAGGCGTCGTGCAGCAGCGTGATCCACAGCGGCGTCGCGTCGACGGTGCCGTAGTAGACGGGCGGCAGCGAGAGCGCGTCGCTGAAGTGCAGCGACGCCCTGCGCACCTCGTGCAGGATCTTCCCGGGCTGCTCCTCCGTCGCCGCGTCGGTGACGGCGCCCTGACGGCGGGCCAGCGTCCGCAGCGTCCCGGCCGCCAGCTCGGTGCCGAGCGGCAGCAGCATCCGGGCCGCCCAGAGCGCGTCCCGCCCGAAGAGGGTCAGGAACCACGGCGCGCCCGCCGCGAGGAACTGGTCGGGCCTGGCCGGGTCGGCAGAGGCCGCGTCGGTCAGCCGCAGGCGGTCCAGGTCGGCCAGGGACTGCGCCACCCAGCGGTCGAGCGCGCGGTCCGCGCTGCGCAGCGCCGGGACGTTCCAGGGCAGCCGCCCGGCCGGCGGGGGCGGGAACTGGTCGCCGTCGGTGTAGGCGGCCGCGCAGGTCAGGGTCAGGGACCAGGAGTCCCCGGGCGCCAGGCCGATGTCGTACGACAGGCGGACGGCGGTGTCGTCGGTGAGGTCGGCCGCGGTCGGCGCGAGGCTCGTCGACAGCCGGACCGTGAAATCGTCGGACGCCCAGCTCAGAGCGGTCGCCCCGACCCTGCTCGGCTGCCGTTCCGCGGCCGGGGAGCCGGTGGCCTCCCGACCCGCGCCCGGCCACAGCGGGCCCTGCCCCTCCGCGAGCCCCGGGAAGCGGCCCGACTTCACCCGCTCCATCGGCGCGAGGTCCGTGCCCGCCGTCACCGTCAGCCTGAACAGGACCGGCCTGGTGCCCGCGTTGGTGACCTCGAACGTCTCCTCCAGACGGCCCGCCTCCGTGTGCCGGCGGCGGCGCAGGGCGACGGCCGGGTCGGGGGTCACCTCGCCGAGCCCGCGCAGGATCGACCGGAACTCGGCCCGGTCCGCGCCGCGCAGACCGCCGCCGACCGGGGCCAGGGGGACGCCGTCGGCGGCGACCGTCAGCCGCGACAGGGCCCGGCGGTCCCCGTGGTAGAAGCCGTCCGCACCCTCGCTGAGCTGCCCGTCCGCACGGGAGACGACCAGGCTCGGGGCATGCAGCGTGACGACCGCGTCATGCAGGAACGGCTGGAGTCCGGCCACGTCGACGGGGGACGCCGTGACCGACCCGTTGGTGTCCTGGGGCTTGACAGTGGTGTCCAAGTGAGTAGAACCTCTCAGCGTTAGATCGTTCCAAAGACAGTAAGTCGCTCCTCAGGGCGCTGACAATGCTTTTGGAACGCTAAAACCAGCACATCAGATCCAGCTTCAAGATCCACCTTCGCGATCCACCTTCGCGATCCACCTCCGGGATCCGGTGCCGAGATCCGGTGCCGCCGGTTCCGGATCCCCGACCCCGTCCACCAGCCCCGTCCACCAGCCGACCTCCGTCCCTCAGCCCCACCACCCAGCCCCCGTCCGCATGATCGAAGCGTCGAGGTCGACGCCGGTGTCCGAGCCGCAGTACCGTCCGCACGTCCCGCTTCCTCTCCCGTACGCCGGAGACCCCGCATGCCCCGCTCCAGCAACAGCCCATCGGCCAAAGGCGGCCCGGTGACCCTCGCGACGGTCGCCCGCCGGGCCGGGGTGTCACCGCAGACCGTGTCGAACGCCATCAACTCTCCCGACCTGCTCCGCCCCGAGACCCTGGACCGGGTCCGGCGGACGATCGACGAGATGGGCTACCGCCCCAGCCGCGCCGCGCAGACCCTGCGCACCCGCTCGAGCAAGCTCATCGGCTACGGCATCCAGCCCTCGCCGTTCAGCTACCCGGTGCTCGACCGCTTCCTGCACGCCGTCTCCCAGGCCGCCGACGAGGCGGGCTACCGCATCCTGCTGTTCGCCTGCCCGCCCGGCGGTCCGACGCTGGAGGGCTACGAGGAACTGCTCGACCAGCACGAGGTGGACGCCTTCGTGCTGAGCGGCACCGAGCACGGCGACCCCCGGCAGGCGTGGCTGGCCAAGCGGGGCGTGCCGTTCGTCAGCTTCGGGCGGATGTGGTCGGGACGGCAGATCGGTGACTGGGTCGACGTCGACGGCGCCTCCGGGACGGACGCCGCCGTCGAGCACCTGGTCTCCCTCGGGCACCGCAGGATCGCCTTCCTCGGCTGGGAACGCGGTTCCTCCGGCGCCGGTGACGACCGGGCCGCGGGCTGGCAGCGGGCGATGCGGCGGCACGGCCTGTCCACCCGGGGCAGGCGCGGGCAGAGCGTGAACGACATCGACGCGGCCCACGCGGCGGCGAAGCCGCTGCTGGACGCGGGCGCCACCGCCGTCGTCGCGGCGAGCGACATGCTCGCCCTCGGCTGCTACCGGGCGCTGCGCGAACGCGGCGCGGCGCCGGGGCGGGACGTCTCCGTCGTGGGCTTCGACGACTCGCCGACCGCCGAGCTGCTCTCCCCCGAGCTGTCCTCGCTCGCCCAGCCGCTGGAACAGGTCGGACGGGAGTGCGTACGGCTGCTGCTGGCCCGGCTCGCCGCGCCGGACGCGGAGGCCGAACGGATCCTGCTGGAGCCGTCCCTGGTCGCCCGCGACAGCACGGCCGGACCACCGCCTCCCGGCGGGTAACCCGGAGACCCAGTCGCCCGGAGACCTGGCCACCCGGCCACCCGGCAACCCGCCTACCGGCATCGGTCATCGGTCATCGGCGACCATCCGTCGGCCATCGGCAGTCGGCAACGGACTCCGGTGACGGACGGCGGTGACGGATCCGGGTGACGGACAGCGGCCTCGGAACCGGCCACCGGCTACCGGCTACCGACCACCCCGGAACACCGGCTACCCGGAACCACCGGCCACCCCGGAACTCCGGTAGCCGAAAGGCCAGTCACGACCGGCGGCGACCGATAAAAGCCGACAAAAACTGATGAAGGCAGACGGCCGACAGCCATCACCCCGTGCCCGATCCAGAAACGTTTCTGCACGTCCCCCACCACCCCAGAGCCCCACCGTCCCCTCCTCCATCCCCACACCCCGGGCCCGTGCCCCAGTGCCCCGCCCGGGTGGAGCCGCACACGAACCACCCCTGATCCCCGGAGGATTCCATGGCACACCGTACGGCCGCCGCGGCCCTCGTCACCTGCGCGGCGCTGCTGTCCGTCACCGGCTGCTCGTCGAGCTTCGACAAGGACGAGAAGACCCAGCAGGACAGCAGCTCGAAGCAGAACCTCAAGATCCTGATCGCCTCCTCGGGCGACGCGGAGACCAAGGCCGTGCAGGACGCCGTGGCCGCGTACGAGAAGGCGTCGGGCAACAAGGTGACCGTGGACGTCGCCAAGGACATCAACCAGCAGCTCGCGCAGTCCTTCGCCGGGCACAAGCCGCCGGACGCGTTCTACGTCAACTCCGACCAGTTCGCGAACTACGCCAAGGGCGGCTCGCTCTACGCCTACGGCGACAAGGTCTCCGACGCCGACGACTTCAACGAGGGGCTGCGCCAGTCCTTCACCTACGACGGCAAGCTGACCTGCCTGCCCAAGGACGTCTCCACGCTCGCCCTGGCGATCAACACCGACCTGTGGAAGAAGGCCGGGCTGACCGACAAGGACTACCCGACCACCTGGGCGCAGCTGAAGACCGTCGCCGGCAAGCTGACCGGCAAGGGCACCACCGGTCTGGTCGTCGGCGCCGAGTACGCGCGGCTCGGCGTCTTCATGAAGCAGGCCGGCGGCTGGATCACCGACGAGGACCAGTCGAAGATGACCGCCGACAGCGCGGCGAACACCGAGGCGCTCAGCTACGTCAAGTCGCTGCTGAAGTCCGGCTCCCTCAAGTACGCGCCCCAGGTCGACACCGGGTGGGGCGGTGAGGCGCTGGGCAAGGGCAAGGCCGCGATGACCATCGAGGGAAGCTGGCTGACCGGCGCGATGAAGACGGACTACCCGGACACCAAGTACACCGCCGTGCCGCTGCCCGCCGGACCCGGCGGCAAGGGCACCCTCGCCTTCAGCCAGTGCTGGGGCGTGGCCGCCGAGAGCGCCCACCGGGCCGCCGCCGTCGACCTGGTGACGTACCTGACCTCCGCCAAGCAGCAGCTCGCGAACGCCGACGCGTTCGGCGTGCTGCCCTCCCGCACCAGCGCCCAGACCGAGCTGGCGGCGAAGGACCCGAGCGCGAAGGTGTGGCTGGAGGCCAACGCCTACGCGCAGGGCCCGGTGACCGTGGCCGGTTTCGACAAGGTCCTCAGCCAGTTCAACACCGACCTCGCGGCGCTGGCGACCACCGAGCCGAAGACCGTCCTCGGCAACCTCCAGCGCAACGGCGAGCAGGCGCTCACGAAGGCGAAGGACAACTGAGCCGCCATGTCCAGTACGTCCCGTACGCCGAACCACCCGCAGCCCGGCCCGCGCACCCGCGCGGGCTCGGGCCCCCGAACGGCCGACCCGGCGGGCGCACCTGACGCGTCCGGCGGGCCCGGCCCTGCCGCGGCGCCCCGCGCCG
>NZ_FMCI01000129.1 GCF_900091845.1 Streptomyces sp. SolWspMP-5a-2 | reverse complement strand
TGCCCCGGCACGCCGTCGCCGCCCGCCGGACCGCGGCCGGTGGCCGGGGACGCGCCGCGGACGGGCGCCGCCAGAGAGAGAAACCCCATGCCCGGACGTCCCACGCCCCGTCCCACCGCACCCACCGCCCGACGCCCGCGCCGCCCCCGCCCGGTGCGCGCCACGGCCCTCGCCACCACCCTCGCCGCGCTCCTCGTCCCCGCCCTCAGCGCCTGCGGCGGCGACGCCTCGGCCGGAGCGGGCAGCGGTTCCACCCTCAAGTGGGCGTCCTCCTACTTCCCCGCGCACTGGGACCCGGTCGTCTCCGGGAGCGGCGCCCAGTTCCGCGAACTCGCCCTCGTCTACGCCTCGCTGACGAAGACCGACAGCAAGGGCGACGCCGTCCCGGACCTCGCCGAGAGCTGGAAGTACAACAGCGCGGGCGACCAGATCACCTTCCGGCTGCGCTCGGGACTCACCTTCAGCGACGGCGAACCGGTCGACGCCACCGCCGTGAAGGCCGCCGTCGAACGCGCCAAGAAGCAGAAGAACTCCGCCCTGTTCGGCGACCTCACCTCCATCGAGTCCGTCGACGCCCACGGCCTGGACGCGGTCGTCCACCTCAACCAGGTCGACTACCAGATCCCCCAACTCCTCGGCCAGCGCGTCCTGCAGATCGCCAGCCCCAAGGCCGCCGCCGAGCCCGAGAAGCTCGACCAGAACCCGGTCGGCGCGGGCCCCTTCATCGTCACCCAGCTCGTCCCCGGCACCAAGGTCGTCCTGAAGAAGAACCCCGCCTACTGGGACGCCGAGAACATCCACATCGACCGCGTCGAACTGACCTCGGCGCCCGACGCGTCCACCGTCGTCTCCGGACTGCGCACCGGCGTCTACAACTTCGCCGACATCGAACCCAGCCAGGCCGCCGCCGCCGAGAAGGCCGGACTCGACGTCTTCGTCCAGCCCGGCTTCAACGCCTCGAACATCAGCCTCAACATCAACAAGGCGCCCTTCGACGACGACCGGGTCGTGGACGCCGTCCGGCACGCCGTCGACCGCCAGGAGTTCGTCGACAAACTGACCTTCGGCCGCGGCGAGAGCACCGACCAGCCCTTCCCCAAGGGCTACACGGCCTACGACCCGGAGTCCGAGAACGCCTACCCCTACGACCCGGCGCTCTCCAGGAAGCTGCTCGCCCAGGCGGGGTACCGGGCGGGCGCCCTGAAGCTGACCCTCGTCGTGCCCGCCGAGGACCCGCAGGCGGAGATCGTCCAGTCGCAACTGGCCAAGGTCGGCATCAGCGTCACCATCAAGATCGACAAGAACTGGGCGACCCCGTTCTTCGCCAAGGACCTGACGTTCTCGCTCTACGCCACCACCGGCCGCGACTCCGCGCTCCAGACCCTCACCGCCCACTTCGGACCCGACGGGCCGCTCAACCTCTCCTCGCCGTACGAGCCCGGCGGCTTCGAGGCCGCCGTCGCCGAGGTCCGCCGGACCCCGCTGGACGACCCCGGCTACCCGCGCGTCCTGCGCGCCGCCACCCGTGCGGGCCTCAAGAGCAAGGCCCTCGTCTTCACCTACTCCTCGCCCAACCTGTTCGCCAAGAGCCCGTCCCTGTCCGACCTGCCGAAGAACCCGGCGCACATCGACTGGACCGGCGTCACCCTCTCCGGCTCCCGCTGACCACCACCCAGGAAGGGGGCAGCACCATGACGACCACCGACGCGACCCGCGCGCCGGCCCGGCGGCCGGGCGGCGCCGCCAGGACCCGGCGCGCGGCGCTGCGGGCCCTGACCATCCTCGCCCGCTCCTTCGCGATCTTCGTGCCCGTCTTCGTGGTCGCGACCTTCGTGACGTTCGCGCTCCGCTCGCTCAGCGGCCTCAGCCCGGCCCGCATCCAGCTCGGCGAGGACGCGACCCCCGAGGCGATCGCCCGCGTCGAGGCCCACTGGGGACTCGACCGGCCCTTCCTCGCCCAGTACGCGGACTGGTTCGGCGGCGTCCTGCACGGCCGCCTCGGCACGAGCTGGACCAACGGCGCCGACATCTCCACCCTGATCGGGCTCGGCCTCGGCGTCAGCCTCTCGGTCGCCACCCTCGCGCTGCTCATCGGCGTCAGCGCCGGACTTCTCCTCGGCACGCTCGCCGCGGTCCGCCGCACCACCTGGATCGACCGCGCCGTCACCGCCTTCGTCACGGTGATCTCGGTGATGCCCGCGTTCGTCGTCGGCATCCTGCTGGCCGCCGTCCTCGCGGTCGGCCTCGGCCTGTTCCCCTCCGCCGGGTACGTGCCCCCCGACCAGGGGGTGGGCCCCTGGCTCGCGCACATCACCCTGCCCGCCCTCGCGCTGAGCCTCGACGTGATCGCCGACGTCGCCCGGCAGTTGCGCGGCAGCCTGGTCGCCGCCTACCGGGAGAACTACGTGACCGGAGCGCTGGTCAGGGGGCTCGGACCCCGGCGGATCTTCTTCAAGCACGTGCTGCGCAACGGACTCGGACCCGTCCTCGCCACCCTCGGGCTCAAGTTCCCCGCCCTGGTCGGCGCCTCCGTCGTCACCGAGTGGATCTTCGGCCTCCAGGGCTTCGGACGGTTCGCCAACGACTCCGCCCAGGCCGGTGACGTCCCCGCCGTCCAGGGCGTCCTCGTGGTGTCGATCCTCCTGGTCGTCACCTTCAACCTGATCGTCAACCTGGTGCTGGCCCGCGTGACACCGGCGTCCGGGCGAGGAGTGTGAACCATGGTGCGCGTCGTCCTCTCCCTCACCACCGGCAGGATCGCCGCCGGCATCCTCGGCCTGATCGCCCTGCTCGCGCTCCTCGGCCCCTGGCTCGCCCCGCAGAACCCGCTGACCACCAGCGACGACACCCTCGCCGCCGTCTCCGGAGCGCACTGGCTGGGCACCGACCACCTCGGCCGGGACGTCCTCAGCCGCCTCCTCGACGGCTCCCGCGTCAGCGTGCTCGGCTCCCTGGAGGTCGCCCTGACCGCCATGGCCGTCGGGGTGCTGCCGGGCATCCTCTCCGTCCAGCTCGGCCGGGTCTTCGAGTGGATCACCCTGCGGCTCGCCGACACCCTGGTGGCGCTGCCGTTCCTGCTCTTCGCGGTCGCCGTGATCGCCCTGCTCGGCAACGGCATCACCCAGGCCATGCTGGTCACCGGCGTCCTGGTGTCGCCGCTGTTCTACCGGGTGGCCCGCGCCGCGACCCTCGCGGTGGCCCGCTCCCCGTACGTGGAGGCGGCGGTCGTCGCGGGCGCCTCCACCGGCTGGATCGTGCGCAGGCATGTGTGGGCCAAGGTCCTCCCGCCCATCGCGGTCGCCCTCGCCCAGACGATCGGCGTCGGCTTCGTCATCGTCTCCAGCCTCACCTTCCTCGGCATCGGCGTGCAGCCGCCCGCGCCCACCTGGGGCGGCCTGCTCGCCTCCGACCTCGGCTACCTCGACCAGCGGCCGTGGGCGCCGCTCGCCCCCGCGCTGCTCATCACCCTCACCGTGTGGGCGAGCAACCTCCTCGCCGACGCGATCCGCGACGCCTCGGGCGAGGCCGGACGCGCCCTCGCCGGACGGCGCCGGGCCCGCGCCCGCCGCACCGCCGAGGCCGACCCCGTCCCCTCCGGAGGCACCCGATGACCGCCCTCTCCCCGACGACCACCGCCCCCGCCGCCGGACAGGCCCCCGCCCGGCCCGTCCTCTCCCTGCGCGACGTCCGGATCACCGACCGGGCCACGGGCCGCGAGATCGTCCACGGCGTGAGCCTCGACGTCACGCCCGGCCGGACCGTCGGCATCGTCGGCGAGTCCGGCAGCGGCAAGACCCTCACCTGCCGGGCCGCCCTCGGCCTGCTCCCGGCCCACGTCGAGATCAGCCACGGCACCGTCGAGATCGACGGCACCGACATCGCGACCCTCACCCCGCGCCGCTGGACCGCGCTGCGGGGCACCGTCCTCAGCGCCGTCTTCCAGGACCCCGCCTCCTACCTCAACCCCTCCATCCGGGTCGGCGAGCAGATCGCCGAGGTGCTGCGGGTCAAGAAGGGCCTCGGGCGCAGGGCGGCCCGCGACCGCGCCCGCGCGCTGCTGGACGCCGTCCGGCTGCGCGACCCGGACCTGGTCCGCGTCCAGTACCCGCACGAACTCTCCGGCGGCATGCTGCAACGCGTCCTGATCGCCGCCGCCGTGGCCGCCGACCCCCGCGTCCTGATCGCCGACGAGGCCACCACCGCCCTCGACGTCACCGTCCAGGCCGAGATCCTCGACCTCCTCGACGAACTGCGCGAACGCACCGGACTCGGCCTCGTCCTGGTCTCCCACGACCTCGCCCTGGTCGCCCAGCGGTGCGACGAGGTCCTGGTGATGCGGCAGGGCGAGGTCGTCGAGCAGGGCCCGACCCGCACCGTCCTGCACCGGCCCCGGCACGCCTACACCCGGCTGCTCATCGACGAGCACGAGCAGTACGGCCTCGAACGGTTCCGCACCCCGCAGGAGGACGCATGAGCACCCCGGCACCCGCCCGGCCGATCCTCGACATCACCGGCCTCACCGTCCGCTACGGCCCGCGCCGCCGCAGCCGCCGCGCCCTGCACGACGTCACGCTGCGGGTCGCCCCCGGCGAGGCGGTCGGCGTCATCGGCGAGACCGGGTCCGGCAAGTCCACCCTCGCCAGGACCGTCCTCGGCCTGGTCGAGGCGTCGGCCGGCACGATCCTCGTCGACGGCGAGGACGTCACCCGCCACGGCCGCCGCCAGTGGCGCGCCCTGCGCCGCCGCGGCACCGTGCAGTACGTCTTCCAGGACCCGCTGCGCAGCCTCGACCCGGACCTCACGGTCGCCGACTCGCTCACCGAACCCCTCCTGGTCCGGGGCGTGCCGCGGGCCGACGCCGTCGAACGGGCCCGCGCCCTGCTCACCCGGGTACGGCTCGACGGGGCGCTCCTGGACCGGCTGCCCGGCGAGATCTCCGGCGGCCAGCGCCAACGCGTCGCCGTCGCACGGGCGTTGATCACCGAACCGCGGCTGCTCCTGCTCGACGAACCGGTCAGCGCCCTGGACTCCGCCAACCGCGTCCAGGTCCTGGAGATCCTCAAGGAACTCCGCGACGCCGGAACCGCCCTCCTCTTCATCTCCCACGACCTCGGCTCCGTCGCCGGGGTCGCCGACCGCATCGCCGTGCTCCACCGCGGCGAGCAGGTCGAGACCGGCACCGCCGCCGAGATCATCGGCGCGCCCCGGCACCCCTACACCCGGCTGCTGCTCGGCTCCGCGCCCACGCTGCGCGGACCGGCCCCCTCGAGCCGGGCCGAACGCGACGCCCTGCGCGCCCTCCTGCCCGTCTGAACCCGCCCTCGCACCCCAGGAAGAACCATGTCCCGCACCCTGCACCTCGCCCTGCACCCCTACGGCGTCGGCGGCCCCGGCCAGCACGGCCTCTGGAAGGACCCCCGGGTCGCCAAGAACGCCAGCATCGACGTCAACTACTACATCCGGCAGGCCAAGGCCGCCGAACACGCCCTGTTCGACGCCCTGTTCATCGTCGACAGCCAGTTCATCAACGCCACCTACCCGGCCCACTACCTCAACCGCCTCGAACCCCTCACCCTGCTCTCCGCGGTCGCCACCCACACCCGGCACATCGGCCTGGTGGGCACCGCGAGCTCCACCTACAACTCGCCCTTCAACCTCGCCCGCCGCTTCGCCTCCCTCGACCACATCAGCGGCGGCCGGGCCGGATGGAACGTCGTCACCAGCTTCGACACCGGCACCGCCCGCAACTACGGGCTCGACGAACACCTCGACTACGCCACCCGCTACGGCCGCGCCCTGGAGTTCGTGGAGGTCGCCCGCGGCCTGTGGGACTCCTACGAGGACGACGCGTTCCCCGCCGACGTCGCCCGCGATGTCTTCCTCGACCCGAGCAAGCTGCACGAACTCGGCCACGAGGGCGAGCACTTCAAGGTCGCGGGCCCGCTCAACCTGTCCCGCTCGCCCCAGGGCCAGCCGGTGATCTTCCAGGCCGGGGTCTCCGAGGAGGGCCGCGACCTCGCCGCGCGGGTCGCCGAGGGCATCTACGCGCCGGGCGGCTCGCTGGAGCAGGCCCAGGAGTACTACGCCGACATCAAGCGCCGCACCGCCGCCCACGGCCGCGACCCCGAGCACATCAAGATCTTCATCCACGGCGGGCCGGTCGTCGCCGCCACCGACGACGCGGCACGGCGCCGGGAGCGGGAGATCTTCGACGAGGACAACGACCTCGGCCGCAACCTCGCCCTGCTCGGCCGCTCCTTCGGCGCCTACGACTTCGCCGCCCACGACCTCGACGCGCCCTTCCCCGACGTCGCCCACCTCGCCGAGAAGGGCGGCAGGACCGCGGCCGCCCAGATCATCGCCCGCGCCCGGGAACAGAAGTTGACGCTCCGTCAGGTCGCCGAGTCGGCCAACGCGTTCCGCCGCTCGCCGTTCGTCGGGGCACCGGAGACCGTCGCCGACACCATCGCCCGCTGGTTCGCGGCCGGCACCTTCGACGGCATCAACCTCGCCTTCCGCACCGACGACGACCTCGAACTCTTCGTCGACGGCGTGGTGCCGCTGCTCCAGCGGCGCGGCCTGTTCCGCACCGCGTACGCGGCCGACACCCTGCGTGGCAACCTCGGCCTGCCCGTCCCCGCCAACCGCCACACCCGCGAGCCCGTCCTCGCCCCCGACGCGTGAGCGGCCCCGAGCGCCGGACCCCGCCCGGCCGCCCGCCCCGACCCGGCGCGGCCGTCCGCCCGCCGTCCGACACCCCAGGAGCTTGAGATGACCGAGTACACCGACCACCACGGGCCGGTCGGGCTGCGGGTACGGGGCACGATCGTCGTCGTCCCCGGGCGCGGCGAGACCCGCGCCACCTACACCCGCCTCGGCCGGCGGCTGGCCGCCGACGCCTACCGGGTCCGCGTCGTGGACGCCCCCGAGCTGCGCCCCGACGACCTCGACGCCTCCCTCGACCGCCTCGCGACCGGGCTCGCCGACGCCGTCGCGGGCACGGCGGGCGACGAGGGGGTCA
>NZ_FMCI01000101.1 GCF_900091845.1 Streptomyces sp. SolWspMP-5a-2 | reverse complement strand
GAGGCGTGCACCCGCCCCGGGCGGCCGCTGTACGCCGCGCACGCGGACCTGCCGGTGCCCGAGGAGGCGCACCTGCGCCTGTTCCACGCGGCGACGCTGCTGCGCGAGCACCGCGGCGACGGACACCTCGCGGCCCTGGCCGCCGCCGGTCTCGACGGCCTGGAGGCGCTCATCACCCACACCGCCACCGGCCGGGGCATGACCCCCAAGTGGATCCTGACCACCCGGGGTTGGAGCCGGCCGGAGTGGGACGCGGCGAGCGAACGGCTGCGCGGGCGCGGACTCCTGGACGACGACGGCGAACTGACCGCCGAGGGCGCCGCCCTGCGGACCGGCGTCGAGGAGGAGACCGACCGCCTCGACCGGGCGCCCTACGAGCACCTGGGCGCCGAGGGGGTGGCCCGGCTCACCGAACTGACCGCGGCCCTCGCGCGGACCGCGGCGGCGGCCGGGGCGTTTCCCGAGGGACTGCTCGGGAAGCGGTGAACGGGCACGGGGCCGGGCCCCGCGGCGACACGGGCGGCCCGCGCCCCGGACCGCGATTGTCGGTGCCACCTGCCACAATTGCCGCGCAACCCCAGTGAGAAGGCGGTACGGGATCGTGACGACACCCGGGTCCCTGGAGACAGGGTCCATCGAAGGCAGGATCGCCGAGGAAATCGGCGTACGGGAGCGGCAGGTCAGGGCTGCCGTGGAGCTGCTGGACGGCGGTTCGACGGTGCCCTTCATCGCCCGCTACCGCAAGGAAGCGACGGACATGCTCGACGACGCGCAACTGCGCACGCTCGAGGAGCGGCTGCGGTATCTGCGCGAACTGGAGGAGCGCCGGGCGGCGATCCTGGAGTCGGTGCGCGAGCAGGGCAAGCTCACCGAGGAGTTGGAGGGCCGGATCCGGGGCGCCGAGACCAAGGCGCGCCTGGAGGACATCTATCTGCCCTACAAGCCGAAGCGGCGCACCAAGGCGCAGATCGCCCGGGAGGCGGGGCTCGAACCGCTGGCGGAGGGGCTGCTCACCGATCCGTCCGTCGCCCCGCAGGCCGCGGCCGCCGCCTTCGTGGACGCCGACAGGGGCGTCGCCGATCCGCAGGCCGCGCTGGACGGCGCGCGGGCCATCCTCACCGAGCGGTTCTCGGAGGACGCCGACCTGATCGGCGAGCTGCGCGAACGGATGTGGGTGCGCGGGCGGCTGGCCGCCAAGGTGCGGGAGGGCAAGGAGGAGGCGGGCGCGAAGTTCGCCGACTACTTCGACTTCACCGAGCCGTTCACCGACCTCCCCTCGCACCGCGTCCTCGCGATGCTGCGCGGCGAGAAGGAGGAGGTCCTCGACCTCGTCCTGGAGCCGGAGGAGGCGACGGAGGGCCCGTCCTCGTACGAGGGCGTCGTGGCGCACCGCTTCGGTGTCGCCGACCGCGGCCGCCCCGGCGACAAGTGGCTCCAGGACACGGTCCGCTGGGCCTGGCGCACCCGCATCCTGGTCCACCTCGGCCTCGACCTGCGGCTGCGGCTGCGCACCGCCGCCGAGGACGACGCCGTCCAGATCTTCGCGGCGAACCTGCGCGACCTGCTGCTCGCCGCCCCGGCCGGGACCCGCGCGACGCTCGGTCTCGACCCCGGCTTCCGCACCGGCGTGAAGGTGGCGGTGGTGGACGCGACCGGCAAGGTGGTCGCCACCGACGTCATCCACCCGCACGTCCCGGCCAACCGCTGGGACGAGGCGATCGCCAAGCTGGCCCGGCTCGCCGCGGCGCACGCCGTCGAGCTGGTCGCCATCGGCAACGGCACCGCCTCCCGCGAGACCGACAAGCTCGCCGGTGACCTGATCACCCGGCACCCGGAGCTGAACCTCACCAAGGTGATGGTGTCGGAGGCGGGCGCCTCGGTGTACTCGGCCTCCGCGTTCGCCTCGCAGGAGCTGCCCGACATGGACGTGTCGCTGCGCGGCGCGGTCTCCATCGCGCGCCGCCTCCAGGACCCGCTGGCCGAGCTGGTGAAGATCGACCCGAAGTCGATCGGCGTCGGCCAGTACCAGCACGACCTGTCCGAGGTGAAGCTGTCACGTTCGCTGGACGCGGTCGTGGAGGACTGCGTGAACGGCGTCGGCGTGGACGTCAACACGGCCTCGGCGCCGCTGCTGGCGCGCGTCTCCGGCATCACCTCGGGCCTGGCCGAGAACATCGTGGCGCACCGGGACGCCAACGGGCCGTTCACCGGCCGCCGTCAGCTCAAGGACGTCTCGCGGCTCGGCCCCAAGGCGTACGAGCAGTGCGCGGGCTTCCTGCGGATCCGCGGCGGCGACCCGCTGGACGCCTCCAGCGTGCACCCGGAGGCGTACCCGGTGGTGCGCAGGATGGTGAAGACGTCCGGCCACGAGGTCGGCGCGCTGATCGGCAACACCGCGGTGCTGCGGTCGCTGCGGCCGGGCGACTTCGTGGACGAGACGTTCGGTCTGCCGACCGTCGGCGACATCCTGAGGGAGCTGGAGAAGCCGGGGCGCGACCCCCGCCCGGCGTTCCGGACGGCGACCTTCAAGGAGGGCGTCGAGAAGCTCTCCGACCTGGTCTCCGGGATGGTCCTCGAAGGGGTCGTCACCAACGTGGCGGCGTTCGGCGCCTTCGTGGACGTCGGTGTCCACCAGGACGGCCTGGTGCACGTCTCCGCGATGTCGAAGACGTTCGTCAAGGACCCCAGGGACGTGGTGAAGCCGGGCGACATCGTCAAGGTGAAGGTCCTGGACGTCGACATCCCGCGCAAGCGCGTCTCCCTGACGCTGCGCCTCGACGACGAGGCCGCGGCCACCGGCGGTGACGGCAGGCAGCAGCGGGGCGGCGGGAACGGCGGCGGACGTCCGCCGCAGCAGCGCCAGCGCCAGCAGCAGGGCGGCGGCGGTGGCCGGGGCGGTGAGCGCGGCGGCCGGGGCGGCGGTCAGCGGCAGGC
>NZ_FMCI01000100.1 GCF_900091845.1 Streptomyces sp. SolWspMP-5a-2 | reverse complement strand
CGCTGCGCCCGGAGACGGCCACGAGGGCGCCCTCGGCGGCGAACGCCTCCGCCACCGCCCGTCCGATGTTGCTGGTCGCCCCGGTCACCAGGGCGGTCCTGCCCGCGAGTCGCGTCGACATCCTGAATCACTCCGTCGGTTCGCCTGAACCCCGTCCTCCGGGGCACGGACGCCACTGTGCGCCGCGGAAAATGGACCGGCAAGTCCAGAAAACGCGGGCCCGGGAGGACGGGACCTGCGGCGGTCGCCGACGGGAGGGCGCGGCTACTCCACCGTCATCTCGCCCAGCTCCGACCAGTCGTCCTGGGGGAGCGAGGCGTTGACGATGCGCGGGGTCTCCGCGAGGTACCCGGGCAGGTGCGCGCACGCGGTGCGGAAGTGCTCCGACCGGACGTGCTCCCCGCCCGCCTCGTCGTCGCGGAAGGCCTCCACGAGCACGTACTCGGCCGGGTCGTCGAGGGAGCGCGACCAGTCGAACCAGAGGCATCCGGGCTCGGCGTGGGTGGCCGCGGTGAACGCGCGGGTGATCTCGGGCCAGTCGTCCGCGTGCTCGGGGCGGACGCGGAAGCGGGCGGTGATGAAGATCATGGGTCTCTCCCTGTGCTGTCACGGGTGCCGGACGGGCGGCGGGTGCCTCCCGGACGGCTCAACTGCCTGGTCAGGGTACGAGAAGCGGCCTCGCGGCCGGAGCCGGGCGCGGGGGTGTCAGGAGGCGCGGCCGGGGCCCGGCGCGCCCGCGCGCAGGCCGTCCATCACCAGGTCGAGCAGGCGCGCGGCCCGCGAGCGCCAGTCCTCGGCGAGGCTGAGCTGCCAGAGCCCGGCGATGGCGAGCAGGAAGTCGTCGCCGCTCAGCCCCGGCCGGACGGTGCCCGCCTCCTCGCAGGCGCGCAGCAGCAGTTCCGCGGCCTCGGTGACGGGGGTGGGGGCGGCTTCTGCGGGCCGTCCGGCGCGCTGGTGGCGAGCCGGATCGCGTCCGCGAGACCGGCCTTGGCCATGGCGAACTCGGCGAGCCGGTCCATCCAGGCCCGCAGCGCCTCGTCCGGCGGCAGCCGGGCGAGCAGCCGGGGCGCGGTGTCGGCGACCTGGCCCATCTCGTGCCGGTAGATCTCCAGCACCAGGGACTCCCGGTTGGGGAAGTTCCGGTAGAACGTGCCCTGTCCGACGCAGGCCTTCCTGGCGATGGCGCTCAGCGGCGCGTCCGGGCAGCGGGTCAGCTCGGCGAGGGCGACGTCCAGGATGCGTTCGCGGTTGCGCTGCGCGTCCGACCGCATCGGCGTGTCCCTCTTGTCCCGCACGGGTCGCTCCTCGACGGCCGGTGGCCGAACCGGCCCTTGTTAAGCGGACAGTTGTCCGTTACGTTTCCCGGAGTAGCGGACAGCTGTCCGGACGCGTCCCACGATAGCCGTGGCCGCGCCCCGCGGGCAGCCGTCGGCCGTGCCCGCCCGCACGCCGACCGCCCCCGGGAGGGAACGCGGCGAGCGGTGCCGGGCCCCGCGCGGCAGGCGCCCGCCGAGCCGGGACACCGCACGACGCACCCGACCCACCCGAAAGAAGTCGTCCATGGCCTTACCGACGTCCAGCGTCATCACCCTGAACGTCAACGGCGAGCCGCGCACGCTGCCCGTCGACCACCGCACCACCCTCCTGGACGCCCTGCGCGAGCGTCTCGACCTCACCGGCACCAAGAAGGGCTGCGACCACGGGCAGTGCGGCGCCTGCACCGTCCTGCTCGACGGACGGCGCGCGGTCTCCTGCCTCCACCTCGCCGTCGCCGCCGAGGGCCGCGAGATCACCACGGTCGAGGGCCTGGCCGACGGCGGACGACTGCACCCCGTCCAGCAGGCGTTCCTCGACCTCGACGGCTACCAGTGCGGCTACTGCACCCCCGGACAGATCTGCTCCGCGGTCGGCGTGCTGCGCGAGCACGCCGAGGGCTGGCCGAGCGCCGTCACCGGCGACCTGCGGCCCGAGGCGGGACCGCCCGAGCTGACCCCCGAGGAGATCCGCGAACGGATGAGCGGCAACCTGTGCCGGTGCGGCGCCTACAACGCCATCGTCGAGGCCGTCGCCCACGCCGCCGACAGCACCTCCGCGGCCCCCGCGGCGGACACCGAGGAGGCCGTCGCGTGAGGGAGTTCGGCTACCAGCGCGCCCAGGACGTGTCCGACGCCGTCGCCCTCCTGGACGCCGACACCGACGCCCGCTTCCTCGCCGGGGGCACCAACCTCGTCGACCTGATGAAGACCGGCGTCGAACGGCCCGGACGCCTCGTCGACATCCGGTCACTGCCCCTGGACCGCGTCGAGTCCACCCCGGACGGCGGCCTGCGCGTCGGCGCCACCGTCACCAACGGCGACCTCGCCGCCCACCCCGAGGTCAGGCGCCGCTACCCGGTGCTCGCCCAGGCCGTCCTGGCCGGGGCCTCGGGACAACTGCGCACCATGGCCACCCTCGGCGGCAACCTCCTCCAGCGCACCCGCTGCGCCTACTTCACCGACACCACCCTGCCCTGCAACAAGCGCCGGCCCGGCAGCGGCTGCCCCGCGGTCCGCGGCGAGCACCACAACCACGCCGTGCTCGGCGCCTCCGACCACTGCGTCGCCGTCCACCCGTCCGACCTGGCCGTCGCGCTCGCCGCCCTCGACGCCGTCGTGCACTACGAGACCGCCGACGGGCCGGGCGACCTGCCGCTCGGCCGGTTCTACCTCCCCGTCGACGACACCCCGCACCGCGAGACGGCCCTGCCCGCGGGAGCCCTCGTCACCGGCGTCACGCTGCCCCCGGCCCCGGTCGCCGCCAGATCCCGGTACCGCAAGGTGCGCGAACGCGCCTCCTACGCCTTCGCCATCGGCTCGATCGCCGCCGCGCTCGACGTCCGCGACGGCGTCGTGCGCGACGTCCGCCTCGCCTACGGCGCCGTCGCCTCCCGCCCCTGGCGGGCCCGCGCCGCCGAACGCGCCCTCACCGGGGCACCCGCCGACGCCGCCTCCTTCGCCGCCGCGGCCGACGCCGAGCTGGCCGCCGCGAGGCCCCTGCCGCACAACGGATACAAGGTCACCCTGATGCGCAACCTCACCGTGGCCGTGCTCACCGAACTCGCCGAGGAGGCCGCGCGATGACCACCGCCGTCCGCACCGGAGCCGTCGGCACCGGGCACGTCCGGGTGGAGGGCCGCGACAAGGTCACCGGCGCCGCCCGCTACGCCGGCGAGATCCCCTTCGCCGGACTGGCCCACGGCTGGCTGGTCCTCTCCACCGTCGCCCGCGGCCGGATCACGGACATCGACAGCGAACCGGTGCTGCGGATGCCGGGCGTCCTCGCCGTCCTCGACCACCGCAACGCCCTGCCCCTCACCACCGACTACGTCGGCATGCTCGGCACCGCGCCCGACCCGACCTGCGCCGTCTTCCAGAACGACCGTGTGCCGCACCGGGGTTGGCCGGTCGCGCTGGTCGTCGCCGAGACCCCGGAACAGGCGCGGGAGGCCGCCGAGGCGCTCGCCGTGAGCTACACCCGGGAGCCGCACGACGTCGGCTTCGACGCCGACCGCCCCGACACCCGCCCCGCGGACGGGCACATGCCGGCCGTCACCGACAAGGGCGATCTGGAGGCCGAACTCGCCGCCGGAGCCGTCGTCCTGGAGGCCGAGTACTCCACCCCCGAGGAACACCACAACCCGATGGAGCCGCACGCCGCGACGGCCCGCTGGGAGGACGGGCGGCTCGACGTCGTCGACTCCAACCAGGGCGCCACCTGGGTCGTCGGCGAACTCGCCCAGCTCTTCTCCCTCGACCCGGCCTCGGTGCGGGTCCGCTCCGAACACGTCGGCGGCGGCTTCGGCAGCAAGGGCGTGCGCGCCCACCAGGTCGCCGCCGTGATGGCCGCCGCCGTCCTGGACCGCCCGGTCCGCGTGGTGCTGACCAGGCGTCAGATGTTCACCCTCGCCGGGCACCGCAGCCCCACCGTCCAGCGGGTCAGGCTCGCCGCCGACGCCGACGGACGCCTGCGCGCCCTGGACCACCGCTCCCTGAGCCGCACCTCCACGGTCCACGAGTTCGTCGAACCGAGCGCCGGGGTCGCCCGGGTCATGTACGACGCCGACGCCCACCACACCGAGAACCGCGTCGTCAGCCTCGACGTGCCCACCCCCACCTGGATGCGCGCCCCCGGCGAGGCCCCCGGCTCCTTCGCCCTGGAGTGCGCCCTCGACGAACTCGCCGAGAAGGCCGGCGTCGACCCGGTCCTGCTGCGGCTGCGCAACGAACCCGAGCGCGGCCCCGTCTCCGGACTGCCGTTCGCCGGGCGCAACCTCCGGGCCTGCTTCGAACTCGGCGCCCGCCGCTTCGACTGGGCCCGGCGCGACCCGCGGCCCGGACGGCGCAGGGACGGCCGCTGGCTGCTCGGCACCGGCACCGCCGCGGCCTCCTTCGGCGCGGGCGCCGCGCCCTCCACCGCGTCGGTCACCGCCGAGGCGGACGGCTCGTTCACCGTGCGGATCGCCGCCGCCGACATCGGCACCGGCGCGCGCACCGCCCTCACCCTGGTCGCCGCCGACGCCCTGGACACGGCACCCGACCGGGTACAAGTACGGCTCGGCGACAGCGCGTTCGGGCCCGCCATGATCGCCGGTGGCTCCATGGGCACCCGCTCCTGGTCCTGGGCGATCACCGCGGCCGCGGCCGCACTGCGCGAGCGTCTGGTCCCCGGTCAGGAGATCCCGCCGGACGGCATCACCGTGCGCGCCGACACCACCGAGGCCGTCGCCGCCCTCGCCCAGAAGGAACGGCACTCCTTCGGCGCCCAGTTCGCCGAGGTGGCCGTCGACGTCGCCACCGGCGAGGTGCGGGTGCGCCGCATGCTGGGGGTGTTCGCCGCCGGACGGATCGTCAACCCCCTGACGGCGCGCGGGCAGTTCATCGGCGGCATGGTCTGGGGCATCTCCATGGCCCTGCACGAGGAGGCCGTCCGCGACCCCGGACACGGCGGCCTGGTCGGCGCCGACCTCGCCGGGTACCACGTGGCCGCGCACGCCGACGTGCCCCGCCTGGAGGCGGAGTGGATCGAGGAACCCGACCCGGACGACCCCGCCGGAGGCATCAAGGGGATCGGCGAGATCGGCATCGTGGGCGCCGCCGCGGCGATCGCCAACGCGGTCTGGCACGCCACCGGCGTCCGCCACCGCGCCCTGCCCATCCGCCCCGACCGGGTGCTGGCGGGCCACGATGCTTGACCTCGCGCCGCAGCTCACCGCCTGGCTCGACGAGGGGCGCGAGGTGGCGGTGGCGACCGTCGTCTCCGTCGGCGGCAGCGCGCCGCGCGGTCCCGGCGCCGCCCTCGCCGTCGACCGCGGCGGGAGCGTCATCGGCTCGGTCTCCGGCGGCTGCGTCGAGGGCGCCGTCTACGCGCTGTGCGAGCAGGTCCTCGCGGACGGCGAGAGCGTCCTCGAACAGTTCGGCTACAGCGACGAGGACGCCTTCGCCACCGGCCTGACCTGCGGCGGGGTCCTCGACGTGCTGGTCACTCCGGTGGCCGCGGCCGCGCCCCTGCTGCGGTCGGCGCTCGACCGCGCCGCGGCGGGCGTGCCGGTGGCCCTGGTGCGGGTGGTGCGCGGCCCGGCCCGACTGCTGGGCAGGGCCCTGCTGGTGACGCCGGACGAGGACCCGGAGGGGACCCTCGGCGGGGGAGCGGCCCTGGACCGCACCGCCGCCGCCGAGGCGCTGGCCGCCCTGGACGCGGGCCGCACCGGCACGGTCGAGGTCTCCGAGGACGGCTCCCGCTGCCCCGGCGGCGTCACCCTGCTCGTCGAGTCCAGCCTGCCGCCGCCCCGCATGATCGTCTTCGGTGCGGTCGACTTCACGGCCGCGCTGGTGCGCGTCGGGAAGTTCCTCGGCTACCACGTCACGGTCTGCGACGCCCGGCCCGTCTTCGCGACCCGGGCCCGCTTCCCCGACGCGGACGAGGTCGTCGTCGACTGGCCGCACCGCTATCTGCGCACCACCCGCACGGACGCCCGCACCGTGCTGTGCGTCCTCACCCACGACGCCCGGTTCGACGTACCGCTCCTGGAGGTCGCCCTGCGGACACCGGCGGCGTTCGTCGGCGCGATGGGCTCCCGCCGCACCCACCTCGACCGCGACCGGAGGCTGCGCGAAGTCGGCCTGGAAGACGTCGAGTTGGCCCGGCTGCGCTCGCCCATCGGGCTCGATCTCGGCGGCCTGACCCCCGAGGAGACGGCGCTGTCCATCGCGGCGGAGATCGTCGCCACCCGGCGCGGCGGCACGGGCGTCCCGCTCACCGGCGCCGTCACGCCGATCCACCGCGTGCCCGTCTCCCGCACGGCCTGAGTCACCGGCCGGGGACGGCCCCGGCCGGTGACCGCGACGGCGGCGCCGCTCAGCCCAGGTCGAGGAGCAGGGCGGCGAGCGCGGCGGGCTCGGTGAGCATCGCGTCGTGCCCGGTGCGCAGTTCGTGGACACGGGCGGGGACCCCGCCGGGCCTGGGCGCCGGAACCGGACGGCGCGTGACCCCGGCGGGCTCCTGGCCGACGCAGTGGATGTGGACGCGCGGTATCGACTCCTGGGCGGGGTTGTCCAGGCGGACCGGCTCCTGGAAGCAGCGGACGGACTCGTCGCCGAGCGTCGTCCTGAGCCAGGCGACGTCCTCGGGGTCGGTGACACCGAACAGGCCCCGCGGAGCGGGCAGTTCGGGCAGCGGCGGGATGCGCCAGGGGTGCGGTCCCGCCGCCGCCGCGTCGATCAGGGCCTGGCTGAACGGCATCACGTCGACCGCGCTCTCGCCGTGCACCGGCACCATCGCGTCCAGGAACACCAGCCGCGCCACCCGCTCCGGCACCCGGTCGGCGACGCCGGAGACGACCATCCCCGCGTAGCTGTGCCCGACGAGGACGACGTCCTCCAGGTTCTGCTCGTCGATGAGGCCGACGACGTCGTCGACATGGGTGGTGAGCCCGACCTCGGGGCCGAGCAGCCCGGCCCGGTCGCCGTGGCCGGTCAGGGAGGGCGTCAGGACCCGGTGCCCGTGCGCGGTGAGCAGCGGGGCGACCCGGTGCCAGCACCGGCCGTCGTGCCAGGCGCCGTGGACGAGGACGTAGGTGGTCGAGCGGGACATGGCGGTACCTCGGGAGGATCGGGGGAGGGGGCTGCGTGCGCCGCGGGGGCGATCCCCGCGCCGCACGTCCTCGACGGTAGGCAGCCGTCAGGTACCTCCCGGTGCCTCACGGTGTGCCACCCGGCCCACGGCCCGTCCCCGGGCGCTCACGCCGGGCGCAGCGCCTCCTCCGGTTCCCGTTCGTCCGTCCAGCAGGAGCCGTACCGGGCCGCCAGCGCCCGCGCCTGCGCCGGGGTGAGCAGGCGGGGGTGCCGGGCGCCCAGGAGCAGCAGCAGCGCCGAGACCTCCTCGATCTCCACCGCCGCCTCGGCCGCCGCCTTCAGGGTGGGCCCGGCCGTGACCGGGCCGTGGTTCTGCAGGAGCGCCGCCCGGCAGGGGAAGTCTAGGCGTTCCAGATCGGCCGCCTGGCCGGGGTCGCCGGGCGGGGCGTAGGGGAGCAGCGGGGTCTGGCCCACCCGCATCACGAAGTACGGGGTGAGCGGCGGCAGGGCGCTGCGCGCCGACCACGGGGGCAGGCAGGACGCGGCGACCGCCTGGCGCGAGTGCAGGTGCACCACGGCCCGGTTGGCGGGATCGCGCCGGTAGAACGCCAGGTGGAGCGGCAGCTCCTTGGAGGGGCGAGGACCGTCGAGGTGGGTGCCGTCGAGGTCGAGCACGGAGAGCGCGTCCGGGTCGAGCGCGGCGAGGTCGGCGCCGGTCGGGGTGAGCAGGACGCGCCCGTCCCCGTCGCGGACGCTGAGGTTGCCTGACGAGCCGGGGCTGAGCCCGAGGGACGCCAAGTGGGCTGCCGTGCGGACGAGTTCGTCGCGGGGCGCGGTCATGCGAGCTGCTCCCAGGCCGTGGTGAAGATGTCGGTGGAGCCGAAGTTGCCGGACTTCAGCGCGAGGTCGACGGCGCCCCCGCCGCCCGGGGACGCGACCTCGGCGCGGGCCCAGGTGACACCGGGCGCGATCGGCGCCCCGACGGCGAGCGTGCGGGCGCCCAGCGCGGAGACGACGGCGCCCGAGGTCTCGCCGCCCGCCACCAGCAGGCGGCGCGCACCGGCGCCGACCAGGGTGCGGGCGCATGCGGCGAGGGCGCGTTCGACCAGCTCCGAGGCGGGTTCGGCGCCCTCGGGGTGACCTTCTCGACGTCGTCCGGGTCGGCGACGGCGTAGAGCAGCGGGGGCCGCCCCGGACTCGGCGGCCC